>JAMCQN010000011.1:0-61256 GCA_023382055.1 Chloroflexota bacterium | reverse complement strand
GCCCATCGGTGTAAGCCTGCCGGCCCAGCGGTGTGCTGATCACGAGCGCCACCTCATCTTTCATAATCAGATCCACCACATGCGGCGATCCTTCGCTAACTTTGTTGACGTACTGCGTCGGGATGCCCAGTTTATTCAGCCACTCGGCTGTTCCGCGCGTAGCCATGATCGAGAAACCCATACGATACAGGTCGCGGGCGATTTTAGTGACGGCGCCTTTATCAAAATCATTCACCGTAATGAGTATGCTGCCGCTGTTCGGCAGTGTGCCGTTCGCAGCCATCTCAGCCTTAGCGAACGCGTGTCCGAAGTTCGAGGCGTGCCCCATCACTTCGCCGGTGCTGCGCATCTCAGGGCCTAATCGCACAAACGCGCCAGGGAACTTGTTAAAAGGCAACACCACTTCCTTGACGAAGAAGCCGTCCAGTTTGACCTCGCTGGTAAACCCGATTTCCTCCAGCGTCTGGTGAGCGGCGATGCGCGCGGCGATTTTCGCCAGCGGTACGCCGGTCGCCTTGCTCACATAGGGAGTCGTCCGGCTGGCGCGCGGGTTTACCTCAAGCACGTAGACGACGTCATCCTTGATCGCCAACTGCGCATTCATCAGTCCGCGCGCGCCGATGCGTAATCCGATCCGAGTCACGTAATCGCGGATGGTGTTCAGATGATACTCACTTATCTTAAACGGCGGCAATACGCACGCGCTGTCGCCGCTGTGCACGCCGGCCTCCTCAATGTGCTGCATGATCCCACCGATCACGAGTTGCTTGCCATCGGCAACCGCATCGACGTCGATCTCATAAGCATCTTCCAGATAGCGGTCTATGAGCACCGGCGCATCGGGTGAGACTCGCGTAGCCTCTTCGATAAACGCGGCCATGTCCTCATCGTCATAGACGATTCCCATCGCCCGCCCGCCGAGTACGTAAGATGGCCTGACCAGCACCGGATAACCAATACGCTGCGCCACAACGCGCGCCTCGCCAAGAGACATAGCCGTGCCATTCTCAGGTTGTGGAATCTCCAGCTCCCGCAGGATATTCGAGAATAGCTGTCTGTCCTCTGCCAGGGCGATGGCATCGGGCGAAGTGCCCCAGATCGGCACGCCGGCAGCCTGGAGAGCCTTGGAGAGGTTAAGCGGCGTCTGTCCTCCGAACTGCACAAGGACTGGAACGGTTCTGAGCGGAGCGCCGTTAACGCCTGTGATTCCGGACTCGTTCTCCCATATATTGAGCACGTGCTCAAGCGTAAGCGGCTCAAAGTAGAGGCGGTCTGCCGTATCGTAATCGGTACTTACGGTTTCCGGGTTGCAGTTAACCATGATGGTCTCGTAACCCAGGGCCTTCAGGGCGTAACATGCATGGACGCAACAATAATCGAATTCGATGCCCTGGCCGATGCGATTCGGACCGCTGCCGAGAATGATAATCTTTGGCTTGTCCGTCACGTCGGACTCATCGTAGCCGTCATAGTTGCTGTAAAGATACGGCGTATTCGATTCAAACTCAGCGGCGCAGGTATCGACGCGATAAAACGAAGGTAAGATCCCAGCCCCTTTACGCGCGGTGCGCACGTCGAATTGTGTCGGTCCAGCACTACCATCAGTTGACTTGAGCAGTCTGGCAATGTACGCGTCGCCATATCCCTGCGTCTTGGCCTGTCTCAGCAGGTCAACCGGAAGTGCAGACAATGTGTATTTACCGAGTTCGCGCTCAGTCTCAAGCAGGTCGAGTAACTGGTAAATAAACCACTCGTCGTAGCCGGTGTACTGCTGCACTACTGCAGGCGGCGTGCCCGCGCGCAACTGCTCGACAACATCGAATAAACGATGCGCTGTCGGCACACTCAGCATGTGGTTGCGCTCCGTATTGTTCGAAGCGCCGGCGCCATTCGCATTGGCGGCTGCAGAGCTTTTTTCGCTGGTGATGCCGACCTTGCCGATCTCAAGTCCCTGGACAGCCTTATTCAGGGCCTCCTGGAAGGTACGGCCAATGGCCATGACCTCGCCGACCGACTTCATCTGTGGTCCCAGCGAACTGTCCGCCCCTGGGAACTTTTCAAATGCCCAGCGCGGCATCTTGACAACCACATAATCCAGGGATGGCTCGAACGAGGCGGGGGTCTTCTTGGTGATGTCATTCGGTATCTCATCCAGCGAGTAACCGACCGCCAACAGGGCTGCTATCTTGGCTATGGGGAAACCGGTTGCCTTCGAAGCAAGCGCCGACGAGCGCGACACGCGCGGATTCATCTCGATGACGAAGGGTTCGCCCGTCTTCGGGTTCACTGCAAACTGCACGTTGCTTCCGCCTGTCTCCACGCCGACCGCGCGCATGACGATCCTGGCCATATCGCGCAGGCGTTGCAATTCCTTATCGGTCAGCGTTTGCGCCGGCGCCACCGTGATGGAGTCGCCGGTGTGAACGCCCATAGGATCCAGGTTCTCGATTGAGCACACGACCACAAAGTTGTCTTTGTAGTCGCGCATGACCTCAAGCTCATATTCTTTCCAGCCCAGGACGCTCTGCTCCACCAGAACCTGATGCACCGGGCTTTCATGCAGTCCCTTGGCGCACTTCACGCGTAAGTCGTCGGGATCATAAGCGATCCCGCCCCCGCTCCCTCCGAGCGTGAACGATGGCCGGATCAAAACGGGATAGCCGTTCTGCGCAGCGAAAGTCAACGCGTCGGCGACGCTGGTGACAGCTTCACCCATCGGGACATTCAGACCGTGCCCCAGCATTGCAGCCTTAAACAACTGGCGGTCTTCAGCCAGCTTAATCGCCTCAACCTTAGCCCCGATGAGCTGCACACCGTGCTTCTTCAGTAAACCGGCTTCCTCCATATCGGTAGCCAGATTCAAGCCGGTCTGCCCGCCTACTGTCGGCAGCAACGCGTCGGGTTTCTCGATCTCGATAATCTTCTCCACGATTTCCGGGGTAAGCGGCTCGATATAGGTCGCGTCGGCAAATTCCGGATCGGTCATAATAGTGGCCGGATTCGAGTTCACCAGAACGACACGAAATCCTTCGCGGCGCAGAACCTTGCAGGCCTGCACGCCGGCATAGTCAAATTCACAAGCCTGGCCGATAACGATGGGTCCGGAACCAATGATGAGTATTGTCTTAATATCGCTTCTTTTCGGCATATCCGGTATCTTATCAGGAACAATCGAAACCTGATCAACCAGAGCACAGAACGTAACTCCTGGTACGTTTGACAAAGAAGCCCGTTGTTCGTATCATTCGACTTGTGCAGCCATCTGCCATACATCGCGGGCGACGCAAAAATGCCGCGCATATTCAAACGCGGATTTCAACTCTTATCCCAGAGGAGGTGCAAGGCCGTATCTTTACGGCGAAGTATAGCCAATCTATTCGTCCTCATTGAAGCTACATTGCTGTAAAGTTTCATCTGTAGAATTATGAAATGGATGAGCTAAGTTAAGAATTTTGAGGAGAAAAGTAAGATGAGTTCAAGCAAAAAAACCACACTGTCGCGCCGACAGATGCTTGCGTTGATCGGAACTACCAGCGCAACAGCCGCCTTGGTCGCCTGCGGCGCAGCGACCCCGACAGCCGCGCCCACAACGGCGCCGGCAGCCACGCAGGCGCCCGCTGCTACTACAGCTCCGGCCGCAACCGCTACCACCGCACCCACCGAGGCCCCCGCTGCTACAGCGACAGCAGCAGCCACTGCCACAACTGCGCCGACGGCAGCGTCAATGACTACCCCCGGCGGCAAGCAGCTTCCCGCTGATGCGGCGCCTGTTGATCAGCAGATTTACCTGCTCGGCGCTGCCGTACCCGCGCCTGGTCAAGGTGTTGATGCGCAGATCACGGCCAGCGTATATGCCCGCGGCGGCCTGGCAGATCAATATGCGCTCTCGCTCACACGTCTGGATCACGACTTCAACATGGTTCCGGGCGCTGCGACAGACTGGAAAGTGTCGGATGACGGGTTATCGTGGACGTTTACGTTACGCAATGATATGCCATGGTCAGACGGCAGCGGCAACGTCAATGCCGATGACTTCATTGCTACTTTCCGCCATATCGCTGATCCGAAGACTGCATATGACTTTACCTGGTTCTGGGATACCGGCAACGGCAACCTGAAGGGATTTGGCGATGCGCTCAAAGGCACTATCACGCCGGACAAGATCGGCGTCAGCAAGACGGATGACTACACACTCGTCGTCCAGACAAGCGTGCCGACCCCCTACCTGCCGCGCTTGTGCCTGTACATGGACCCCTTCAACGCCAAGGCGCTTGCCAAGAGCGGCCCGAACTACATGATCGACCCGAAGACGACCATTTCGGCGGGCGCGTTCATTATCAAGAACTGGGAAGCAACGCGCTGGGAGATGGTCGCCAATGACAAGGCTGCTCCGGACATCAGGCCGTTCATTCAGCGCGTGATCGCAGTGCCATATCCGAACGGTTTTCAGGCATACCAGGCCGGGCAAATCGACGCTAGCGGCATTGGCAATGCCGCTGATCTTCAGACGGCGATGAACGATGCCAACATCTCCAAGGACGTCACACCGGACGTGGGCGACTTCCGCACCGATTACTTCTTCTTTGATGTTTCGAAGGCGCCTTACAACAATCTGAAGTTCCGCCAGGCTCTTGGACACCTGCTGGACCGCGAAGCCATTACGACAAACATCACCAAGGCTCTGGCGCGCCCGGCCTACTCCTTCCTGGCGCCTGGCTTCCCTGCCGCAAACGGCGATGCTTTGAAGAACATTCAGGCGTATGACCCCGCAGCCGCCAAGAAAGCTTATGCAGATTCAGGCTTAAAGGTTGATAAGTTGACGATGACTTATCGCGATGACTACACCTTCTACGCGGCGATCTGCGCCTTCTATGCAGATGCCATCAAGACCAATCTTGGCATCAACGTCGAGATCAAGAAACTCCCCGTAAAGGACTTCACGGCAGCGCTGCTTGCTAAACCGACACAGATTGAGTTTGGCGCTGTCTCTTACGGCATGGACTACCTTGATCCATCCAACATGCTGGGCGTATTCATTGGCAGCAACAAGGGCGGTCGCCATAACTGGAACGACCCGCAGTACCAGACCCTGATGGCCAAGGCCGGCCCGATGACTGACATTGCTGCGCGCACCAAGCTGTATCAGGAAGCCGAAAAGATCATGGTAGAGAGCTTTGCGTTCATCTGGATGGTTCATCGCACACCGCTCAACCTGTGGAAACCCTATCTGAAGGGTCCTGGCTTCCTGCCTGGCAAGGTGAACAAGAACCCCGGCTGGGCATGGCCTGCGAACGCCGATTCCTTTACGCCATATTTCGAGACTATGTATATCGGTAACAACGTACCGAAGCGCGACATTCCGTAAGGACCTGTAAGACAAGTTCGCACCAAGGAGTGGAGCCATCTGGCTCCACTCCCTTTAACTAGCTTGCAATAATTTACTGAAGCAACAATTATGGCGCGTTATCTATTGGTTCGCTTCTTCGGCTTCGTCTTTGTGATTCTCATTGTTTCATTTATTACGTTTTTCCTGATGTACTCCACACCCGGCGGGCCATTTGATGAGAAGAACATGCCGCTTGAGCCGGCTGCTAAAGCCAATATCTTGAAGAAGTATGGGCTGGACCAGCCTTTTTACGTGCAGTGGGCCAAGTACATGGTCAATGCAGTGCAGGGCGACTTCGGCATCTCGTTCAAAAACCAGGTGCCGGTGAAGGATCTGTTCCTGAAGTACTGGCCCAACAGCCTTCTCCTCGGTGTGCTATCACTAATCTGGAGCTTCCCTGCCGGTATCATTTTCGGCGTTATCGCCGCGTTAAAACGCAACAGTTTTACAGACTACTTTATCACTGCGGTTGCATTGATCACCAGTTCATTGCCACAATTCGCCGTGATTTTTTTCGCGCTGGCGGTATTCGCGGTGTGGTTAAAGTGGGTACCATATGGCGGCTGGATCGATCACGGCGGAAGTCTTTCTACTTTGATACTGCCTAGCATTATTTTCGGCATGGGCACCGTCGGATCGTTGGCGCGTTATACCCGTTCCGGCATGTTGGACGTGCTCGGACAGGATTACATTCGGACCGCCAGGGCGAAGGGCGTCTCACGCGCCAAGGTGATTTTCAAGCATGCCATGCGTAATATGCTGGTTCCGATTGTGACGCTCTTCTTCCCGGTGGTGACAAATATCGTCTCAGGTTCAATATACGTGGAGCTGGGATTCGTGATTCCCGGTGTGGGACGATTCTTTCTGACGAGTATTTTCGACCGCGATTATCCAGTGGTCATGGCTACTGTATTAATCGCAGCGGTCATACTTTCGGTAACATACCTGCTGACGGATATCGCATATACGATCCTCGATCCGCGTATCAAACTAACTTAACCAAACGACGATGACAGCACAAACACTCAATAAGATCCAGCAACCAATAGAACAGGCTTATAAGCCGCTTACGCCTTTTCAGCTTGCATTCAGACGTTTTAAGCACCATAAACTGGCGCGGGTTGGCGTAGTGATTGTCGCGATATTCTTCTTCACGGGGATTTTCGCGCCGCAGATATCGCCATATCCCTACGACAAAACCAGCATCCAGGTTTTTTATGCTCCAGGCACTTTACCCGGTCATATTCTTGGCACAGATGATGTTGGGCGCGACCTTCTCAGCAGGGTAATATGGGGCGCCAACACCAGCCTTATCGTCAGCATCAGCGCGACGACATTCTGCCTGATCATTGGCCTGGTGCTTGGTTTTCTATCGGGATGGTATGGCGGCGTGATCGATTATGTGGTTAATCGGGTTATCGAAATTGTTGGTTCGATGCCTGGCCTGCTATTCCAGATATTGATCATGACATTACTGGGGAATGGCATATTCAATGTCACATTTGCATTAGCCATTCTCGGCTGGCCGGGCTGGGTGCGTTTGGTGCGCGCCCAGGTTCTGGCATACAAGAACCTGGAATTTATGGAGGCTTCCAAAGCGCTGGGAGCAAGCATACCGTTCATCGCCCGCAGGCATATGTTCCCCAACATCCTCAATCCGTTGCTGGTTTTTATCAGCTTCGCAGTTCCGGGTTATATCGTGGGGGAGGCAGGTCTGAGTTTCCTTGGACGCGGTATTAACGATCCTGTGCCCAGTTGGGGAAAGATGCTTGCCGATGCAGGTCAGTATGTGTCCAGTTATATCTACATGGGCATCATACCTACGCTCATCATCATCGTAATCATCATTGGTTTTTCGTTCTTTGGCGACGGCGTTCGCGACGCGCTGGATCCCGAATCGGAACGCGCAGCAACGTAGATCATTACATTGCATACAAAAAGCCCATCACATGATGGGCTTTTTGTTTATGAGTGCTTCATACCTTACTTGATTGTCAAGGTTCCATTCATCCGGGTGTAATAGCCCGGGACTGTACAGAAAAACTGGTATTCACCGGGCGGTGGCGCATCGAAAGTCACGCTGCCCTTTTGTCCGGGCTTTACCAGTTCCGTATGAGCGATGACATTAGCATCATTAGGTTTCAGGTAACCGTTCGCATCGGTTTCAGTAGATGCATTCGTCACGACAGCAAGCATTTTGCCGGGCTTAGCTAAGACCCAGTTAAAAGTGCTGTTGGCCGATTTGTTCGTCAGGTTGACCGTTATCTTCGAACCGGCAGCGGCTTCCAGTTTGTTATTGGAAAACTCAATACTGTCGCCGGATGAGAGGTCAAAGGTTACAGGGGGGCCGCTCGGCACGGCTGTCGCGGCAGCAGCTCCGCCGCCGGCGCCTCCACAGGCCGCAAGGAATATTGACGCAATCCCCAGCCCCCCTATAAGCATCGACGATCTTAAAAATTCTCTTCGCGTGTATCCCTTATCCATCTTTGTTTACCCTCTGAGCGCGTTTGAGATAAATGCTGGACGCCACAATATGGCTAATGGCTAACATTGCGATTTTACAGCATAACAGCTAAAGTGCTGGAAAGATAAGCCAAAATCACATGGGGACACGTCATCTGACCATATGAGCCATTTGCAGTCCCCGTCGGTTATGCCTGTTGCGAGTGTTGTTTAGTTGCATCGGTTACGAATCATCCTCGAATAAGCGCCGTACGCGCGCCAGCGCTTCTGCTTCGTTTGTAGAAGGCGCAAACTCCAGTCCGATCAGACCGCGCCCATCCGCATCGTAGTTGAGCGCCTTCAGAGTCCGCGCGATATTCAGGAAGTTGATCTCGCCTGTGCCCGGTTCCTGCCGCGTGGGGACATCGCCCACATGCACCGAATCA
The DNA here is from genome assembly GCA_023382055.1 of Chloroflexota bacterium. GTDB lineage: Bacteria > Chloroflexota > Anaerolineae > J036 > Brachytrichaceae > CAIXPS01. The sequence continues at coordinate 52,982 of JAMCQN010000011.1, read as the reverse complement.
TACAAGCCGCGATACTCGTTCAGGCCATAGATCAGGTTGCCGGCGGTGCGCTGCTGATGATAGCAGTCAAACGTCATACGGAACTGCGGATGGTTTATCCGCCTTACGGCGTCGGCTGCCAGTGCGTGCGTGTGGATCGTGATCGGGCCTTGCAGGTGGTAGGTGTTAAGCGCTTCGAGCCACACGACGACGTCCGTCTTCTCTACCAGTTCCATGACGCGCGAGACGCCTGCCAGGAAGTTAGCGTATTTCTCTTCCGGCGAGTAGTTGCGGCTGGGATGCCTGCTCCACCCGTTGATGTCGCTGGTCACGCCGGCCGGCGGCATAAACGGATCGATCTGTTCGCTGAATATAAACAGATGCTTCACGCCCCAGCGCTGCGCCAGTTCCAGCGACTCCGCCCACGCATCAATGCAGTGCGCGTGGTCGTTGGCATCCGTCAACGATCCGGCTGATTCGTCAAAAGTGGAATTGATGTAGCAACCGCTCTCACGGCACGCGGCCGCAACATCATCCATCAGCACTGCGCCATTGCTGCGCCACATCCATATGTCGATTGGCCGAATGCCCAGTCGTGCAAACCGGGCGACACGTTCGACAAGCGGGACATCCTGGAACCAGAAATCAATGTAGCCGGTATAAATCATCGGACTTTCACCATTGCCTGTTTACGGACACTGTTGCACAGAGATCGTGCCAATACTCACCCCGCCATCAAGCGTGCGATACGGCGAGGGATCGACCGCCCAGCGGGCATCGTCAACCGGGTTGTACAGCCCGACAACCAGTGCGTAGTTGCCGGCGACCACATCGCTGCTGATTTTCAACTGATGCACATCGGGAATTACCTCAGCGGGCGACCAGATTACGGTCGGATAGGCGCCGGCCCTGGGGGGTGCATCCGCCTGCGCGACCGTGCGGTCGCCTGCGCGCAACTGAACAAACGCCGTGTATGCGATGCGGTTCATGGCGCCGCCAATCCAGGTAATCGTGACCGGCGTTGTCGCCCCGATACAGGCAGGAACTGGCGCGCCTAACAGTGCAACGCCAACGCCTTTGCTCAGCGGCGCTATCGTTGCGTCCGCATCGAGCGACGCACCCAACGCCACCTTCAGCAGACCGGCGCGCACCGGCGAGCCGTTTTCCAGCCAGCCTGTCTCAAGCACATAACCGCCTTTTGCAGGCTTATCGGGCGCCAGGATTGGGAAATCGACCCAGTCCTGTTCACCAGTGCGCCACTGCCCCGTGTAGATCAGGCGGCTGCTCACCGGTAAACCATCTCCGCCGCTGATCAGCACAGGCTGCAGCCGGAGTGTGCGCATACCGGCGGGTTGCCCGGCCTGCAGTCTGACACGCACGATGAGCGGCTTGCCTGCCTGAACCGATCGTGTGCTGGCCGCGATTGCCGTTATCTTCCAGCCAGCGCCAATGTCGTGTATCGAATCATCGAGTAGAACGTCTGTCGGGATAGCGGGCTGGCTTCTGTGCCAGATCGTGATGGGCGCGCCCCAGAACCGGCTATCGTCAAAGGAGATCACCGGCGTGTACAGCGCAGTAAACCACGATGCGCGCTGCGGGTCAAAGTCATAAATCGCATTGACGCTGGTCAAAGCAACGTAGTCCGGCTGCTCGCGCAATAGCGCCTGCAGATAGTCGCCATGGCGAACAGCAGCCAGATAGGCTAGTTGTGTCAATCCCAGGAAATCTATGGTGTGGCGGTGGGCGTAGTAACCCATTACACCCAATTCAGTGACGCCGAGGGTGGCAGTCACCGGCGTGTGGTCGTTCATCCAGCGCCCTACGCGTTCGTAGATATCGACCTTCGTTTCAGGCATGAGTTTGGCGCGCAGATCAGTTGGCGGCGGTGGTGTCGCCCCAGCCAGAACATTCGCGATCGGCAACACTGCGATGAGTTCAGTAGCGGCAATACCACACACGAAGGCACCAGTTAACCCGATGCGTAGCCAGGCGCGGGATGAGGTGAAGCGCCACAGCCATTCGACGCCCAGGCCGATCAACACCGCCAGGCCCGGAACAACAGGCGCGTAGTACCACACGTACGGCGCTACACCCAGTAGCGTATAGCCAGCCAGTTGCCCCACTGCCCAGACAACGGGAATGGATATCACGAGCAGGCGACGACGCACCATGAACGCGGCTCCAACCAGGGCAGCGATGAACAGTAATGTAGCTCCCGGGCTCTGCATGAGCAATGCACGTATCAGCAGCCAGCCGCCCTCCATGTAACTCGTATGCGGGTAAAAACCCGTTAGCCCGGAGATGGCCTGGGCGGATTTCGTCTGCAGTGTCGATGGCAGGGGCGATCCAAACTGCAATGTGAGCCAGATCGCAAACGGCGCGTAGATCATGAGTGCGACCGTCATGATCAGCAGTGGTTCGCGCAGGTATTGCTTCAGCCGCGAAATCGACAACTGCGGGTGCTTATCCTTGCGCCGCTCGCGCAATGCGTTCTGATAGAGCGCGAATAGCATCGCCACGGCCAGGATAATGAAACCATCACCCCGCAGTCCCAGTGCAATTCCTGCAGCAGCACCGGCCAGGGCGGGTTTACTGTCAGCGCAGGCCAGAAAGGTCAACAGGCTTACAAAGAAGAATAAAGGTGTTTCAAATCCCAACGTCAGCCAGGTCAGCGGGAAGGCCAGCAGAACAAGGCCACCCACAAAACCCGCCAACTCCAGCTTCTGGCGACGACCCAGCAGATATAACATCCAGGCTGAGCCAATAATACTTACCACGCCAATCACGAAACTGGTACGTGGGATATCCGCACCCAGGACGCGCAAGCCTGCCAGTAACAAGGCATACAGCGGCGCAGTCGTAATGAGCGTGGCTTCGCCCGGGTTAAACCGGAAGCCCTGTCCGGTCGCCAGGTTTTCGGCGTAGCGATAGGTGATGTATGGGTCGTCGAAACGCAGGTCGCGCAGGAAATAGGCGACGAACGCTCCGATCAGCGCGAACACCAGGAGCACGAACACCGGTTGGTACCGGTTTGATGCGGTCACATTAGATCAACAGTTCGCCGCCATCGACTTCGATAGCCTGCCCCGTGACAAATGAAGAATCATCCGATGCCAGAAAAGCAACCACACCGGCTACATCTTCGACGCTGCCCAGACGTTTCATCGGGATCTGGGTTTCCTTGTTCGTGATATGCGTTCCGACCGGCCAGCCTTCGTTTTTGCAGATATCGGCGTCTACTTTGCGTATCATGTCGGTCATGATGGTGCCCGGGCAGACCGCGTTGACCGTAATGCCATACGGCGCGAGATCCATTGCCGAAGCCCGCGTCAGACCAATCACCGCCGCTTTGTTGCTACAGTACGCCAGGCTATTCTTGAAACCGGTACGCCCTGCGATGCTGCTCATGTTGATGATGCGGCCGTAAGCCTGCGCTTTCATCACCGGCGCAACGGACTTCGTGCACACAAACACACCGGTGTAGTTCACGTCGAGCATCATCTGCCATTCCTGCATCGATAGCTCTTCCATGGCGGTGCCACGATAGATGCCGGCATTGTTGACCCAGATATCAATATGGCCAAAGCGTCCGGTGATCTGCCTGATAGCCTGCCCAATAGCATCGGGGTCAGCCACACTCGTGGAAATCGCCACAGCGTCAACGCCGCAGTCATCGCACAGTCGAGCGGCAACCTGCTCACAAAGCTCATGCTGTAAATCGATAACCACTACATCAGCACCCTCACGTGCGAAACGCAAGGCAAACCCTTCACCCAACCCCTGGGCGCCTCCGGTAATCACTGCGACCTTACCCTTGAATCTGGCAGTCTGTGCAGAGAGCATGGCGTCACTCGATATCATTGGATGTCCTGATCGTAGTATCATCGGAACACGTCAGCCAGTGTTACCACAGTTGCTCTTCATCCGGTAGAACTTAGGCGGCTCGATCAACCGGCTTGCGGCGCTCCCAGCCCTGGCGGAATAGCGGCAGGAAGTTGTTCGGGTTATAAGGGTGCTTCGCGATTTCCTCGTAATTGAGATCGGCGCCCCACCCCGGCAGGTCGCCGCCCAGCGTGATATAACCATCCACGACCTTGACCGGGTTCGTCAATATATCCTGGCTCCAGTCATCGTTAAAGTCGTCAAATATCTCGTGAATAAAGAAGTTTGGCGTCGACGTGTTCAGGTGCGCACAGGCCACCGAACAGAGCGGCCCCTGGGCGCTGTGCGGGGCGGTAACGCCATTGTGGGCGTGCACCATGGCGCAGACCTGCTTGGCAGCCGTGATGCCCAGGTACTGGGGCTCAAGCTGGATGATGTGCACGGCATCGTGCATCAACAGTTCGCTGAATTGCTCGCGAGTGTAATAGTCTTCGCCGCATGCGATCGGGACAGGGCTGCGTTGCGCCACAGCGACCATCGAGGAGATGCGCTGCGGCGGCACAGGAGTCTCGAACCAGGTCGGCTGGTACTTAGCCATCGCATCGGCAAACTGGAGCGCTGTATGCACACTGAAGCGATTGTGCCCTTCCACAAGGATGTCGACATGCGGGCCGACAGCGTCGCGGACTGCGGCGATGATGTCAAGCGCCAGGGCGAAGTCCTCGCGATCGACAACGCGCCACGCCGGTCCAAACGGATCGAATTTCAGCGCGGTATATCCGCGACCAACCACGGCTTTGGCCTTTTCGTAATAGCTCTCAGGCGTGCGCGGGCCGCGATACCAGCCGTTGGCGTAGACGCGCAACCGGTCATGTGCACGCCCTCCCAGCAGGTTGAAAACAGGCTGCTTAGTGACTTTACCCATGATGTCCCAGCAGGCATATTCAATCGCAGCAAGTGCGCTGCCCTGTATCTGGCCGCCGTCTGAATACACATCGCGGAATAAGCGAAGCGAGTGCGTCTCGACATTGAATGGGTCGGCGCCGATCACAAACTGCTTCAATTCATGGATGGCAGCCTCAACGGTTTTGGCGAAACCGTTGAGCGTGCCTTCACCGATACCATGCACGCCTTCGTCGGTCTCAACGCGCGTGAATACCCAGTTCTTCCATGGATTGCCGGCGATATAGGTTTTGACATCCGTAATTTTCATGCGTTTAATCTCCAGCGCCTATCTTAAACCAACCCGGTTACTGCCGTTTATCAGGGAGCGACAAGGCCACAACAAGGCCTGAACCCACCAGCACACCGGTGATGGCGAATAAAGCGGGATAAGAGATCGATTGCGCGATATAACCGCCTGCGAGCGGCGCCAGCATGGCTGCCGCGCTGACAATACTGAGCAGAGCCAGATAGTTCGGACGGTCATGGCCGGGGCACAAATCCAGCAGATAGTTGTAGTATCCCAGGGCCATGCCGCTGTTGCTGAAACCAGTTATTACAAATACGACGGCGATGATATTGGCGAAACCAGGAATCCGGTTCCAGAGGATCGCAACCAACAAACCCAACAAGGGCGTCAACAGTTGCAGCAACGATCCTGCCTGTATCACGCGGTGCGCGCCGGATCGTTCCGCTAACCAGCCAAACAGCACTGGACCGATCAGGCTGCCCAGCGTCTGACAAGCCACGAAGATGCCAACCGTTTCAGGCGCCATCTTAAGCACGTTAAGCGCGAACAGCGTGTAAAAAGGCACGGCCATCTGATCGGTATTGGTGAGGAACCGGGTGATCAGCATTCTTCGATAGACGGCATCATGCCTGAAGATCGTACGCACTGCCCTCGGTCCGTCCTGGCTGCCTTCAGCGAATGTGTGCGGGCGATTAGCCTGTACGTCGCGCTCCGATACGCGTGAAATGAATAGCCAGGCGGAGAGAAAAGCGACGCCGGCCATTCCGAGCAACAGCGCGAAGTTCACAGGGAAGGTCAACGTACCGGGTGTCAGCACGATCTGCACAATCACTCCGCCCAGTATGCCCAGCAAACCGCCAACCAGCATTCCCTGCCAGGTCATGCGCGCGCGTTCCTGTGCGTTCAGGATGCGCGCGACAACATCGACATATGGAATCGAATTGGCGCCATCCGACAGACAGAAAAGCAGCATTCCAGCAATCAAAACAATCAGCGTCAAAGCGGGATTACTGGCTCGCGTCAGCAGCAACCATACTGCGACCAAGGGGAACGCGATAGCGCGCGTGAAGAGCACGCGGCGGATAATCGGCATCCGCTCTGTATGGCCACGAATCCAACGTGCGACGAACGTCACCGGAATGAACAGCGCGCCATTCCAGACGGTTGTAATAGACCCGATGACAACGGCTGATGTCGTGAGTTGAGCAGCCAGCGCCGTCAAGACTGTATAGGGCCCGGCCATCGACAAGCCGAAGAAAAAGCCCGCCTTCTCGGCCGCCAGCGCATAGATATTGCGACGTTTCGATGATTCCGACTGCATGTTGAAGCGGCTTCTCCGTGCTACAATTTCCAGGGCGATCCCATGAAACACATGGTTGCAGGCCTGGGGCGGTGGCGAAATGGCAGACGCCGGAGACTTAAAATCTTCTGCTACGAAAGTAGCGTGTGGGTTCGACTCCCACCCGCCCTATGTTCATCTTCATGACGCATTACCGGCCGGTATCTTGAAGTTTTGCTGACGACGGGTTTACAAACGCCGCATCAACCACATCACACCAGTAATGCACGATGAAAGCATGGCTTTCCTGAATGCGCGCTGTACTGACACTCGGCACAGCCACTACAATATCAGCGGTCGCGTTTACAAGGCCAGCCTGCCCTGTAAGCGCGATAGTGACAGCGCCGCGCTTATGGCCGGCTTCCAACGCCTTCAACACATTAGGTGAACGACCGCTGGTTGTTATGCCTACCACGATGTCGCCGCTCTGAGCAAACGCCTCAACCTGTCGCGAAAATAGTTGATCATAACCAAAGTCATTGGCGATGCACGTCACGACACCCGAGTCCGCGGTGAGTGCGATGGATGGCAAAGACTGGCGCACCGGCCCATATTTGCCGACCAACTCTCCGGCCAGGTGCTGCGCTTGCGCAGCGCTTCCGCCATTACCGCAGACAATCACTTTGTGACCGTGCTGAAGGGCTTCGCAGATAGCCAGCGCTGACGCCTCGATGGTATGTGCGATTTCTGCCAGGCGCGACTGTACGGAAACGCTATCAGCCAGCGCGGTATTGAATCCGCTTTGTACCGGTTTATTTATCGATGACATGCTTTGTTTGTCTTCCTCTTGGGTGCGCTCATTCAGGTTGCTGCGCGTACGCAGTGTATCGATGGCGGCTACCAGCGCCGCAATATCGCCGATGCGCCCCCCCAGCTCAGCAGGGATAATACGGCAAATCGACGCCGGTTGAGGCAGGCACTCGGAGCGAACTACCGCCCTCGCCGGGTCGAGGTACAGGTCACCTAAAGCGCCGCCCAGGCTGCCCAGGACGATCACCTCAGGATTCAGGGTATCGACCAGGATCGCCAGCCCGCGGCCCAACCACTCGCCTGATTTTACGATGACTTCACGGGCGCGCCGATCTCCATCCAGGGCCAGAGTCACCAATTCACGCGTGGTCAGAGACTGCGGCCAGTGCGACGGGAATAACTGATGAGCCAGCTTAACCATCCCGGCGCCGCTGCAGAAAGCCTCCCATGAGCCGGCCTTGCCGTATTCCACGGGTCCCGTATCAGCCAGACGAATGTGTCCGACTTCGCCGGCGGTATCGCTCGAACCGCGATAGATGCGACCGTCCAATATCAGCCCGCCGCCCAGCCCGGTACCGGCGGTCAGAAATACGACATTGCGGCAACCTCTGGCCGCGCCGAAATAATACTCCGCCAGCGCGCCCGCATTGCCGTCATGCTCAACATAGACTGGCAGTTGATAACGCCGTTCCAGCAATGCCTTCAAGGGTACATCGACCCAGTTGGGCAGATGCGGCGGTTGGAGGATGATGCCTTCAGCGATTCTCAATGGACCGCCGATGGCTATGCTCAATGCGCTTACGTTGTGGTTCGCCAGGCGCGCGGCATTCAGAACCAGGTCAACCTCGGCACAGATACGTTCGAATGTCACGGTAAATGAGTCTTGCGCCTGCGTAGGGATCTCGCGGCGTTGTAAGATCTCAGCCTCGTATGTGCCTTCAAGGACAGCGGTTTTTGTGCCCCCGATATCCAGCCCGATGATAGTATTCATAGGGTTTGCAGCAGACATCAATTGCCGTGCTGCATCTGCAACATCTCAATCTGACTATTGAGAGACGGCTGACCATTTTCACGGGTTACGTATTGATAGGCGCCGTCCGATCTCAACTCGCGCGCTTTGACATTGTCGCGAAGTTGCAGCATGAGGACGTCGTCATAAAGGCGCTTGCGCAACTGCGGGTCAAGGATAGGGAATAACGTTTCAACGCGCCGGTCAAGATTGCGCGGCATCAGGTCGGCGCTGCCCGCAAACATCTCCTCGTTGCCGTTATTGCGGAAGTAATAAAGCCGGCTGTGTTCAAGGAACCGACCCACGATCGAAATGACGCGGATATTGTCGCTGATACCCGGCATGCCTGGCCGCAAGCAGCAGATACCGCGCACTAATAGATCGATTTTTACGCCAGCCTGCGAAGCGGTATAGAGGGTGTTGATCATCACCATGTCTACGAGGGAGTTTACTTTGAAAATAAGGCGGCCATCGCCGTATTGCTTGTGCTGCTCTATTTCACGTTCGACCAGACCGACAAGTTTTGTCCTTACGTTGACGGGAGCAACAAACAACTCGCGAAACTCGCGCTGGCGAGAATAGCCAGTCAGCAGGTTGAACAGATCCGACGCGTCTTCGCCGATATCATCACGGCTTGTAAACAAACCGATATCGGTGTATATCCGGGCAGTCGTGGCGTTATAGTTGCCGGTGCTCATATGCACGTACCGCCGGATGCCGTCGCCTTCGCGCCTGACCACGAGCGCGATCTTGCAGTGAACCTTCAAACCGGGCAACCCATACACAACATGCACACCCTCTTCTTCAAGTGCGCGCGCCCACTGAATATTGTTCTCCTCGTCGAAACGAGCTTTCAGCTCAACGAGCGCCGCTACCTGCTTGCCGTTCTGGATCGCCTCAATCAGGTTCTGGACGACCGGCGAGTTTGGCCCGACGCGATAAAGCGTGACTTTGATCGCCAGCACCTGCGGATCATGCGCGGCAGCGCGAATGAAATCGACGACCGGCGTGAACGAATCGTACGGGTGATAGAGCAGGGTGTCGCGTTGTTTTATCACGCTGAAAATATCTTCACTCAGGCTTAATTCGTTGGGCAGGCGCGGCGTGAACGAAGGATCTTTGAGCGCAGGCAGCAACAGACGCGTGAGTTCCATCAGATCGCTCAGGCTCAATGCGCCATCGACGCGATATACGTCTCGCACATCGATCTGCAGATTGTCGACAAGGATATCGCGGACGCGGTCCGGCATATCATGAGCGACTTCCAGGCGGACTACGGAACCGAAACGACGGTCCTGCATGACGCGCTCGATCGTCGATAACAGGTCGTCGGCTTCGTCTTCCTGTATCTCCAGGTCGGAGTCGCGCGTCACCCGGAAACCATAGGTGCGCTGTACTGCCATGCCGGGAAACAATGGCGCGATATTTGCAGCTATTACCTGATCCAGCCAGACGAAGTTGTGCTTGCACGTATCGCCTTCAGCGCAATCGGTCAACGCCACCAGGCGCGGCAGCGATGGCGGCACCTTTACCCTTGCGAAACGCTCTCGATCTTTCTCATCTCGGACGACTACCGCCAGATTCAGGCTCAAATTACTGATGTGTGGGAAAGGATGCCCTGGATCGAACGCCAGGGGCGTCAGAACAGGGAATACCTCGCGGTCAAAGTACTCCACGGCGCGCGCGCGCTGTTCGGGCTCGAGATCGTCATAATTAAGCACGCACACGCCATGCTCGCATAACAGCGGTTTGACTTCCTCATTCCATACGCGCGAGTGCTCGTGCAGCATGGGGGTCAACTTGGCGACGATATGATCCAGCGTCGTGCCGGGGATATTGCCGTCCGGCGAAACCTCTACCACGCCTGCAGCGATTTGTTTTTTCAGACCGGATACACGAATCATGAAGAACTCATCGAGGTTTGTCGCGAATATCGCCAGAAATTTCGCCCGCTCCAGCGGTGGGTGGCTGGGATCGCGCGCCTCCTGCAAAACACGCAGGTTAAACTCCAGCCAACTCAATTCACGGTTGATGTAGCAGGATGGCGTAAACCGGTCGGTTTTCATAACTCGTATTCTAGCCGGTTGCAGTGTTTTTGCAGTCCGTCCCATAGATTCGCGCGGTGTTGATACAATCATAGAGACAACGTGAGCATCATGAGCAACAGCGAAAGTAAACCCGTGAATGGCAATCCTGAATGGCTCGAACTTGCCATTCAGACAAATAGCGAACTGGCGGAAGCCATCAGCGAGGCAATCTACCCCTACGTTGAAGGCGGCGTAGCCACCGAGCAGATGAACACAAATGGCAAGGCTGTCGACCGCTGGGAGGATGAGATTGCCACGGGGCCTGTTATCGTGCGCGGGTATCTGCCGATGGACGGCACCCAGGAGGAACGCCGTCAGAAGGTGGAGTATGCGCTGCGTTGCTTGAACCTCGTCATGCCGGTTCCCATGCCGACCTACCGCTCGATCGCTCAAGCTGACTGGGCTGAATCATGGAAAGCAGCCTTCAAGCCGCTGCGAATCGGGCGCAATATTCTGGTGCATCCCTCATGGGTTGACATCAACCCGCAACCCGATGATGTCGTCATATCTCTCGATCCAGGTCTGGCATTCGGCACTGGATTACATCCCACTACCCAACTCTGTGGCGGTGCAATCGAGAGTCTTGTCACTGCAGGCATGCGCGTGCTCGATGTGGGCAGCGGGTCGGCGCTGTTATCCATTATTGCCGCCAAACTGGGCGCTTGTGAGGTTCTCGGCGTCGATATAGACGACGAAGCTGTTCGAGTGGGGCGCGAAAATGCCAGCAAGAATGAAGTGGAGCGCATCGTCCATATTGAAAGCGGCTCATTTGAGCGCGCATCCGGCATTTATGACCTCGTCATTGCGAATATACTGGCCGGAGTGATCGTGAAGATGCTGGGAAACGGGCTGAGCCGCCTGGGAAAATGGTTTATCTTTTCAGGTATCCTGGAGACCCAGGTTCCGCAGGTAAGCGATGCGATCACTCAATCCGGATTAGAGGTTATCGAGCACAATCAGATAACGGATTGGGTATGCCTGGTATGCCGGGCGCGCTAGAGGTCGCCCGGATACGCCGGCATGAAATGCGCTCTGCGGGTTATACCATCGGCTGACTGCCGCCCCGGTTGGAGTGCATGCGATAAGTAATGCGCCCTCTGGTGAGATCGTACGGGGAAAGCTCGACCTTGACGCGGTCGCCAAGTAATATGCGAATGTAATACTTGCGCAATTTGCCGGCCAGCGTCGTCAAAACTTCATGACCGCCCTCGATTCTAACCTTGAACATGGTTCCGGGTAAAGCCTCGATGACCTCGCCCTCAACCTCAATCATGCCCTCTTTTTGTTTATATGCGTCTTTCTGGTTTCGTGCCATTTGATCCTTATAAAATGAATGGGAATGAGACCTACTTCATCAGGTTATTGTTATTATAGGCGACAGTAAAATGAAGGTCAATGGATATGATTGTCGATGCCCATAAAGCGCTGTGAACGCATCAATAGCAGGTAAATATGCCAAACTATAATGAGCAGAGCACCAACATAACTGCGCAGTCTGCGTTGCCAAATACCCATTCTCACGGGCGAATGGCTATGTATCTGCAAGATGCGCATCCATTGCGGGATGGGATGGAATATGTGCAGTATGCCGAAAGAAAAGGGTTTGAAGCGGTTTGGCAGGCGGAATCGCGCATGGTGCGGGATGCAATCGTGCCAATGGCGGCATTTGCTGCCGTAACCAATCGAATCCATGTGGGCAGCGGCGTCATTAACAACTGGACCAGAAACGCTGCATTGATTGCAGCTACTTTCCTCACTCTGGATGATCTCGCGCCCGATAGAATCTACTGCGGTATCGGCGCGTGGTGGGATCCGCTGGCAAAGAATGTCGGCATCAATCGCACAAAACCTCTCAAGGCGATGCGGGAATGTGTCGCCGTCGTGCGCGATTTGCTGGCGATGAAGCGCGTCACGTTTCATGGCGAGTTTGTGCATATGGACGGCGTTGAACTGGACATCGTGCATGGCAGACGGGAACCACGCCATGTGCCAATCTATATCGGCGCAACCGGCGATCAGATGGTTGAACTCACCGGCGAGATCGCCGATGGCATCGTATTGAATTACCTGGTGGCGCCCCGATACAACGAGAAAGCCCTGGTTCTGCTGGAGAAAGGAGCGCAGCGCGCCGGGAAACGCATCGACGATATCGACAGACCGCAGTTGATCGTTTGCAGCGTCGATCACGACCGCAAGAAGGCGCTGGATGGCGCGCGACAGCTCGTCACGCAATATCTGGGACAACAGCCGCATATCATGAAAGCCAGCGGCGTCAGCGCCGACCTGCTTGAATCTATCGGTAAAGTCTTGACCTGGCCGGCGACAGAAGAACAGATCGAACGCGCCATGGAACTGGTCCCGGATGATGTGGTTCAGTTGATCACCGCGAGTGGCACGCCGGATGAGGCGCGGCGCAAGGTCGAGGAGTATCGCGCCAATGGCTGCACGTGTCCGATACTTTACCCCCTTGGCAATGTCAAACTCATGATCGACACCTTTGCCAATGGTTAAAATCGTTACCGACTCCACCTCGGATATACCCGCTGAGATTGCCGAACAACTAAACGTAAGCGTTGTGCCCGTCATTATTGAAATTGACGGCGCAACGCAACTCGACGGTGTTACGCTGACTCGCCGGCAGTTCTACGCCAACCTGGAGCATTACCGCGAGATACCCAGGACGGCGGCGCCATCCCCACTGGAGTTCGCCGCCATCTATCGCGCTGCCAAAGCCAGCGGCGTCGCTGATATCGTGTCCATCCACCTGAACCGCAAGTTCAGTGGATTATGCGCAGCAGTCGACGTCGCGGCGCAGGAAGTTAAAGCGGAGGGCGTGACCGTCCACGTCATCGACTCGGAGTCTGTGACCATGGGGTTAGGCTGGCTGGTCATTACAGCCGCACAGATGGCGAACCAGGGCGCCGGTGTCCAGGCTATCGTCGATCGCATCATGTCCCTGCGCCGGCATATGCGCGTTTACGCCCTGATCGATACGTTGAAATACCTGCGTAAAGGCGGTAGAGCGAATGCACTCGTTGCCGGCATCGGCGATATGCTGCAGATCAAAGTACTGATCAACGTACATGATGGAAACATTGAACAGGTCGATCGTATCCGCACGCGCGCGCGCGGGATCGCGCGGTTGCTGGATGTGGCGCACTCTCATCGCAGCGTCCATCATCTGTCGGTTCTTTACACGACAACAGGTGCGGAGAGCGATATCGCCAACCTTCAGAGCCAGTTATGCGATCTCGTGCCACTAGATCAACAGTATAAGATGCAGATAACTCCGGTGATTGGTTCGCATGTCGGGCCGATGGCGCTGGGTCTTGCCATGACCGTCGACGTATAATTCGCAAGCAGCCGGAAGCACTCAGGCCTGTGTCGTCATGCGCTATTCTCCGAGTTCCAGTCGCTGATGATGACATTGATGCATTGAGCATCGAAAATACAGACTATTGCCAGAGAATGGTGAGCGGTAAAAAAACAGTTTATGCCAAACAGTGCCACAGAGAAACTAGCAAAGATACTCAAGCTGGAAGCTGAAAGAGGCTATCAGGACAAAGCAGTTACGCGCGGCTTGGCCTCTTTTGCCAATGCATGGCTGGCGGATGCGGCGAAATCCAACATTGACTCCGCATGGGCTGCATCGGTAGCCGACGAAATGCGCGCGTACAGCGCAGCTACGGATATTGCAGTTCGGCGGGCAGCGCTCGCCGCGCTTATCACGCGCCTGCATACACCCACCGTCAATACGGCGAACCAGAATAATCGTCCTGCGACGGCGCTATCCACTGAGGCGGTATCAAAAACCGCTGCTCCACGGCCGGAGAGGCCACGGACTCCGCCGCAATTCGCGGATCGAGCGGCACCGGTAAAACGTGCATCCCAGGCGACGCCAGGGCCGGGGAAAATGCAACCCACCGCGACAGAAAGCCAGGAACGTGCTCCGAAGGCGGGTATACCGCCGGCGCGTGAGGAAAGCAGGGCGCAAGCGCCAACCGAGTCACCGGCGCCGGATGCGGCCGCTCAGCGACCGCCCGCAAAATCGGCCAGGCCGGCTGGAACAGTTGCGCGCCCCACAGCGTCTCCGCAACAGTTGGACCAGTTCATGCCGCGTCGAAGCAGCCATGCCCAGGCTGCCAGATACACGGGCCTTGGTCTGAATGCACCGCTGAATACCGTTTCAGGTATCGGGCCACAATATGCGCAGCGCCTCGCCAGGCTGGGTTTATCCACGGTACACGACCTGCTTTATTTCTTTCCCACACGCTATGACGACTACAGCGCGCTCAAGACGATTAACCAATTAGAGTACGGCGAGACTGTAACCATAGTCGGTCGAGTGCAGTCGGCTTTTAAGCACCGCACCAAGACAGGGTTGTATATCGTGCGGGTAACGATCGAGGACTCATCCGGTTCAATCGAATGCTCCTATTTTTCCAGCGAGTGGGCGGTTGAGAGCCTGCTCAAGCATTTCCAAGCCGGACGCGAAGTGGTTATCAGCGGAAAAGTATCGGAGTATCTGGGCAGGCTGGTTTTCCAGAACCCAACGCACGAACCGGCTGAAAGGGAATGGGTACTGGGCGGCAGCATTGTGCCGGTCTACAGATTGACGGAAGGTCTGCCGGCGCTTTATCTCCGGCGCACCATGAAGAACTTCATACAAGTCTGGCACACCAAGGCACCGGATTTTTTACCGCAGACGGTACGCCAGGCTGTCGGCTTGATGCCGTTGAGCGAGGCGCTGCGTGAAATTCACTGGCCGCGCGACTTTGATCTGCAGGAACGGGCGCGCAGACGTCTGGCATTTGATGAGTTATTCGTCATGCAGACGGCCGTACTCAAGCAGCGTCAGGAATGGCGTGGTGAAACCGCAGTCCCCATTGCGGTCGATGAGACTGTGCTGGATGCACTGAGGAATTCGCTGCCCTATACCTTGACTGGCGCTCAACTTCGCGCAATCAGCGCCATCGGCGCCGACCTGTCAAAACCCATCGCCATGCATCGACTGCTGCAGGGAGACGTGGGTTCCGGCAAGACTGTCGTCGCCGCACTGGCGATGGCGCTGGCTGCGAAAGCCGGCGCGCAATCCGCATTAATGGCGCCAACCGAGATCCTGGCTGAGCAGCATTACAAGAACCTCTCTATGCTTTTTGACGGTATGTCAAAATCCGGTGTTATCGAGCCTTTGCAAGTGCGCTTGCTGACCGGCAGCGTCAAGACTGCCGACAAACAGGATATTTATACAGGGTTATCCGAGGGACGCATCCAGGTCGCCATCGGCACTCACGCGCTGATCCAGGAAGGTGTCACATTCCATAACCTGGGGCTGGTCGTTGTTGACGAACAGCATCGTTTCGGGGTCGAACAACGCAAAGCGTTGCGCCAAAAGGGCCAGGACGCGAATCCGCATACGCTTGTCATGACAGCGACGCCAATACCACGCACCCTGGCGTTGACGCTCTATGGCGATCTGGATAACACCATACTCGACGAGATGCCGCCCGGCCGCCAACCAATAGAAACGCAGTGGGTCATCCCCGCAGAACGAGAGCGCGCCTACGAGTTTATCAAGCAACAGATCAAGATGGGCCGCCAGGCGTTCATCATCTGCCCGCTGGTAGAGGAATCGGACAAGGTCGAAGCGACAGCAGCGGTTGAGGAACATGCCAGGCTGCAGAAAGAGGTATTCCCGCAACTGAAACTGGGTTTATTGCATGGGCGGATGAAATCCGACGCCAAAGACGAGGTGATGGGTCAGTTTGTGCGCGGCGACCTGAACATCCTGGTCTCAACCTCGGTCGTAGAAGTCGGTATTGATGTGCCGAATGCGACCGTGATGATGATCGAAGGGGCCAACCGATTCGGCCTGTCGCAACTGCACCAGTTCCGCGGACGCGTCGGCCGTGGAGAATATCACTCCTACTGTCTGCTGATTGCCGATACGAGCGCCGCCGTCAGCGATGAACGGCTGACAGCGATTGTTTCAACACAGGATGGTTTCGTGCTGGCTGAGAAAGACCTTGAATTGCGCGGACCCGGGCAGTTTTTCGGGACGCGCCAGAGTGGAGATGCGGAGCTGAAGCTGGTCAACATACGGGATCGCGATTTATTGACGGCAGCCCGAGAACAGGCTGAACGTATTTTTGAAGAGGATGCAAAGCTTAACGCAGCGGAACACCAGTTACTGGCGGAAAAAGTACAGACTTTCTGGATGGCGCACGAAAGCCACGGAGATGCAAGTTGATGGTTACTGCAGTTTATCCTGGCACGTTTGATCCACTGCATAACGGGCACGTGCACATTGCACAGCGGTCACTGGCTCTGTTCGACCGTTTGATAGTGGCGGTTTATACAGCGCCGGTCAAACAGATTCTTTTCTCACACGCTGAGAGGATTGCATTGGCCACGGAAGCTCTGGCATCCCTGAACCATAATGGCCGCATCAAGGTGGCTGGATACTCCGGCTTGACAGTCAATTTTGCGCGTGAACAAGGCGCACAGGTGATAGTGCGCGGATTGCGCAACGGTGTTGATTTCGATTTCGAGTGGCAAATGGCGCAGACAAATCACTGGCTGGCGAATGATATCGAAATCGCCTGCCTTTTCGCCAATGAGCCAAATACTTTCGTTAGTGCTACACTGGTTCGTGAGGTTGCGACATTGGGCGGCGATGTATCGCAGTTGGTTCCATCCTGTGTAGCCGCCGCGATTGCGGAAAAACGGATGTCAGCCACGGCAACTGCAACCTAGAATACCGGTGAATCATTAACAAGCGCAGGTTGGATACAACCATAATTCCAAAATTGTGGATAATGTGTGGACAAGCTGCGTTATAGTTGAGTCACTCTAAACCATACCAGTTGCACCTGGTTTACTCCGAGTATGCAATATGGATATACAACATCTATTGGGAAGACTTGAGGCGATACTTCTGGAAAGCCGCCGTGTGCCGGGAACCAAGATGCGTCTGGTGGATGCCGACCGCTGCTTCCAGCTTATAGATCAGATGGTATTGGCGATACCGGAGGAAATCAAAAAGGCTCAGCGCATACAACAGGAACACGATCGCATCATCGCGCAAGCGAACGAAGACGCCGATCATCTCCGTGATATGGCGCGCCAGGAAGCCGCCAATCTCGCCGACGATACCGCTGTGATGTCCATTGCTCAAAGCCGCGCCCAGGCTATGGAGGAACGCGGGCGTCGCGAAGTGGAACGCATGCGCGCTGAGGCAGACGCTTACTCTCTCGATACGTTGATCCGTCTGCGCGAGGAAATTGATCATATTGCCACGGTTGTTTCCAATGGTGTCAGTAAACTGGAGTCCGAGCGGGCGGCGCGCGCTGCCAGCATAAGCAATCCCATGAGTGAGCCGGAAAGCACGACGTGACTCATCGCCAGGAAAGCAGAGCTATCACCCTGGTCGTAATAGCTTCTCTGTTGCTTTTCAGTTTATACAGTTTCATAACACCTTTATTCGAAGCCTCTGACGAGTTGTGGCACTATCCATTGGTGCAGCATCTCGCGGCCACTGGTACGTTGCCGATCCAGCAGCAAGGCCAGAATGATGAGGCAGCCCCATGGCGACAGGAAGGCAGCCAGCCTCCGCTTTACTATGCCATCGCGGCCATAGTTACGTTCCCGTTTGATTCATCGAACTGGCGCGATTTGCGCCTGCTTAATCCGCATAGCGATCTGGGTAAGCCTACGCGCGACGGCAACTCGAATGCGGTCGTTCACGGCGCCGGCGAGCAGTTTCCCTGGACGCGCGCCGCGCTGGCAATCCATGTAGCGCGGCTTGTGTCCGCGTTCATGTCAGCGCTCACGATCCTATTCGCCTATCTGGTCGCCTGCGAGTTATTCCCGCCCGCGAATCGGGCAGGCACACATCGCAACGATCTGGCGCCGCGATCAAATGCACAGGAAATCCCCAAAGATCCCAGAGCTTGGTTAAGGCTCGGAACTGCAGTCTTTACCGCATGCGTTCCGATGTTCGCGTTCATCAGTGGATCGGTGAACAACGACAATGCAGCAGCGCCCTTTGCAACCATGGGATTATGGTGGTCGCTGAGATTGATGAGACGCGCCGATCTCAGTCTTAGAACATCGCTGGTGAGTGGGGTCATTACCGCTGCTGCCGCGCTGAGTAAAACCAGCACACTGGGACTAATCGGCGTCTTTGGCCTGGCGGCGGTTTTCACAGCCTGGCGGATGATATCCGGACCGGAAAAGGTCAGTCTGAGATTTGCAGTAACGCGCTTGCTCAGGTTTATCGGTGTTTTAGCGCTGACTACGGTCATTCTTGCAGGCTGGTGGTTTGTGCGGAACCAGCAGTTATATGGCGACCTGTTTGGGTGGAATGCCTTCCTCGATGTCGTCGGGAGGCGGTCACAGCCGGCTACGCCAGCCCAATTGTGGAGTGAACGGGAAGGCTTTGTGTGGGCTTACTGGGGTGTGTTTGGCACGCTCAATGTCATCATGCCGCCTGCCGTCTACAGCTTGCTCGACGGCATGGTCGTACTTTCGGCGTTGGGTTGGATAGGGCCATTTGTCGTGGGCCGTGTGCGTAAAGCTATCCGCCCCGCACAACCGGCTACCACCGTCGAACGAACCAATCACGAAGCGACCTCGCTTGTGACCCGATACGCTGCGCCCATATTGTGCCTGGTGTGGGTGATCGTCACCTTTGCAGCCTTTTTACGTTGGACCTCACTTACACCAGCATCACAGGGGCGACTGCTCTTCCCGTGCATCGCCGTAATCTCTGCTGCGCTGGTCTATGGACTCTATCGCATACATCGCAGCGTCCTGTGGATCGCATCCGCCGGCCTGGCGGTACTGGCGTTTACAATGCCGTTTGCTGTCATCGCGCCGGCCTATGCTCAGCCAGTTGCTATAACACAGCCAAACCCGGCCAGTGTAATGTCGGTATCATTCAGCGGCGGGCTTGACCTGCTTGGATACGATACGCCGACACCCGTCGTTGCGCCGGGTGGTGAAGCGACGCTGCGGCTCTACTGGCGGGCGCACCAAGCACTACCTCGTGACTACAGCATATTTGTGCATCTGTTGAATGAGGACAGCGTTGTTATCGGCCAACGCGATATGTATCCCGGCCAGGGTTCACTGGCGACCAGCCAGCTCAGGCCCGGTTACACCTGGAGCGACATCTATGTAGTGCCGGTTTCAGCCCTGACCCTGGCGCCGCAGAAATTGCACTGGGCAATCGGCGTCTATGACCTGCAGACCGGCGAGCGTTTGAGTGTGACCCAGGGAACGGCCACCGTCCAGGGAGTGGAGTTCGGCCAGGTGGAACTACGGCCCCCCGCCGTCGCTCCTGATATGCTGCTCGATTACGGTAATGGCATATCGCTGGCGCGCTATGATGTCGAGCCGCGTTCGCCGGCGCCCGGACAACCCCTCACCGTAACGCTGGTATGGCGCGCCGCGAGTAAGGTATCGGATAACTACGTCGTTTCTCTGCAATTGCTGGATGACAAAACGAATAAGTTCGCGCAGAATGATTCTGCGCCAGTCGATGGGAACGCGCCGACAACCAGTTGGCAACCGGGCGCCATCATCACGGATGTGCATGTACTGCAGGTCAGCAAAACGACGACGCCGGGCGTTTATAAGCTTCAACTGGTCATTTACCGTCCCGCTGATTTTTCGCGATTGGGTGCGTTTGGCGGCAATGGCATATATATCGATAACCAGATATCACTCATGTACTTGCGAGTGAAGTAGAATGTGCGGGTTGATGTTGATACAACGGTCGGGATGACCGTATCAACTTATCATGTGAGGTATGAAATGAATCGTTTTGGAACTGGAACTACCCAGACAAACGTCGTCGTTGACGATAATGTTGCTCGAGGGTTCATTGTCAAGGTATACGGTTGGATGACGCTAGCCCTCGTCATTACCGGAATTGTCGCCATCGCCACGGCAGCTAATCCGGACTTCGTTGCGGCCATTGCCAGTACGCCTGCCATGATCGCGCTGGTCGTCGGCCAGCTCGTGCTGGTTGTCGTGCTCAGCGCAGCGATACGTAAACTCAGCGCAGGCATCGCGACCGGGCTGTTTATCATCTACTCTGCCTTAACCGGTCTGACGTTCTCGATGCTCTTTCTGATCTATACAGGATCATCGATTGCCCAGGTTTTCTTCATCACTGCGGGCACATTTGGTCTGGTGAGTGCGTACGGCTATGTAACCAAGCGTGACCTGACCAGCATCGGCAACCTGCTGTTCATGGCCTTGATCGGTCTGATCGTTGCCTCTATCGTGAATATCTTCCTGAACAGCGCCGTGTTCGACTGGATACTCACCTTTGTCGGGATCGTCATTTTCGTCGGACTGATTGCCTACGACACGCAGCGCATCAAGCGCATGTCAGCCGGGTTGGATGAGAACGGCGAAACGTATCAGAAGGCCGCTGTCTTCGGAGCGCTGGCGCTCTACCTTGACTTCATCAACCTGTTCATCCGCCTGTTGAGGATATTCGGCCGCCAGCGCTAACCAGGCGTTCAGATGTCTGACTTCTGGCAGAAGTCAGACATCTGCCGGGATCGGTTTTTCAGCTGCGAATGGTCTCAAGCGGTTTTACGTTACCGCGTATTGGCTCCGCGTTGCCATTGGGCGCCGCCCAGCGCGCCGCGTTCGCGATCACCTTACGAACCATCGGGTTGAAGTAGGTCGGGAAAGTCTCGTGGCCGGGGCGGAAGTAGAAAATCTTTCCGTTGCCGCGCGTGAAGCAACACCCGCTGCGGAACACTTCCCCACCCTCGAACCAACTTACAAACACCAGTTCATCCGGCGCCGGTATGTCGAAGTGCTCTCCATACATTTCCTCATGCGGCAGTTCGAAGTACTCCTCGATGCCCTGTGCGATGGGATGGCCGGGGTTCACTACCCACAGGCGCTCTTTCTCATTGGCTTCGCGCCATTTCAGGTTGCAGCCCGTGCCGGTCAGGCGTTTGAAAATCTTGGAGAAATGCCCTGAGTGGAGTACGACCAACCCCATACCGAGCAGAACGCGCTGGAAAACGCGCTCGACGATCTCATCTTTCACCTCATGGTGCGCCATATGACCCCACCATGTCAGGACATCTGTTTTGTCCAAAACCTCCTGAGTCAAGCCGTGCTCGGGTTCGTCCAGCGTTGCCGTGCGAACTGAAAATTCCGGATAGGCCCGCAGACCTTCCGCAATTGCCTCATGCATACCTTTGGGATACACCCGTGCAACTTCTGCATGTGACTTTTCGTGGCGATACTCGCTCCATACGGTTACATTTATTGGCTGTGTCATGTCGCTCCTGCATAAGATTGTTTTAGTCGGCACACTGGCAACTGCACAGTGATGCCATGTAAATTCTAGGACAGATTGCCATTCATGCTGTACTCTGATGACGCCTTTGCGCGTGTGATGCATGAAGATGCCATCTCCGCTATCCTGGTCGCGCATTCCACAATGCGTGCCAGCAAGGGGCGATGTGTTTGGCTGAACTGCCGGATTGGATCGCCTACCTCAAAGGAATGACGACTGCATTGTCGGGCCAACCGGCTTTGTCAGGGCGCGCGGCGGTCAGGCGTTGACCCGTAGCAGCGTCATACACCCCGACCTCGATACGCGCTGCCGTCGCCAGGCCGTCTACGATATGGACATCCTGAACCTGCTCGCCCGGATCCCACAGGTTCAATGGGTACGCAAATGGCGCATCAGCCTGCGCAGTCAGATTTCCTGCGGTATCCAGAACGTGAACGAACACTGTGTAGTTGCGCGGCGATTGCGCCATACTGCGCCAATAGAGCGTTAGCTGCCTGTCGGCGATCTGATATCCCTCAAGGCTGATCAAATCAGCAACGGTGCTCGAGAACGAATGGGCAGGTGTTATATCCGGCGGTCGCGCGCCCTCAATCTTGATGACATCGATTTGCGCATTTGCCGCGCCGCTGCCTTGAACGCGGCTCACTTCATAAGGCGGCAATTGGCGAAACCAACCGACAAGTATTCTGACAAGCGTTTGGGGCGTTTCTCCCGGATGCGCCGGCGTAGCTTTCACATGGTAGGTGTCCATAAACGTGCGGCCGGGTTCCAGTTGTGTGGTCGCATATCGTCCATTCAATGGCAAACCGCTGACGCTGCCCAGCGATATCTCATCCGGGTTGCGCAGATCGACGATTGCGCGGTAGACATCGGTTACCGGCCTGGTCGCGCGCCAGTACACGCTGACGCTGACGTCCTGTCCATATGCAACCCGGTTGGCGCTGACCGATGCGCTTACCAGTTCGATGCCATTATCAAAACGCGCTGCCCCTTGCTCAGGCAACATGGAAGCTGCACCATCGCTCAGGTAGCCCGGCGTCGGATAACCGTTGATCAGCGCAAGATTCAAGGCAATCACCGCCCCTGCAGCGCTCAGGAATGTCAGCGAAAACGCCGCTGACATCTCATAACGGGTTGGTATCCATGCCAGCAGACCGACGGCGCAACTGATGGAGATCACGGTGAAAGCCGGGCCCAGCAGGCGTGCATTTTCTGTGGCATCCTGGTTGCGCAGCCAGATCAGGTAGGCGGCGAATGTCACTATAAAGGTGACAAGCAACAGGCTTGCACTCTTTGGCATCTGGCGCAGTGCAAGGGCGACGAAAACGCCAATAAACGCGACAGCCGCCACGAAAAACATGATCCGATCGACAACTGCGGGAAACTGCACGCCGTGTCCGAAGTCGCCCCAGTAGCTGTGAATGATCCACGGCATGCGCGCGATGATATCCATAAGCGACAGCGGTATTGCCCGCACGCCGCCTGCGTTCGAGTGTTCAAATTGTGCGGTTGCCAGCGGGCTGCCGTAACGCGCACCGTTATAAAGAAACAACAGCCCCGCCGTTACGGCGAAACCTGCCAGGCACACTGCCCCAAGCTTGACAAAGTGAACGAGAGAACTACGAATATCAGATATCCCGCAGGCTGACCAGACGCACCAGGCAACCGTATAAGCCGCTACAAGGCCCATCGCCATACCGCTGTACTTGGCGACAGTAGCGACACCGACGGCTGCGCCGAGCGCCGCCGTTGCCTTAAACGATGGCAGGCTGTTCCGCATCATCATACGCGATGCCATCCACACGCATAATGCGCCGGCGCAGATCACCGCGATGTCATTATTGAACTGGCTGCTCATGTGGATGAATTTGGGGTTAAAGGCAGTCAGCGACACTGCGAGCAAGGCGACTTCATACCGCCCAAACAGGTTCCTGACAGCCGCATAAACGAGCAGGACCGTGACAGCGCCCAGCAACGTGGAATAGAGGCGCAAAATGCGCATCGCCAGCGTTACGCCGGTCGGTGGAAAGTCGCGCTCCCTGGGCAGATGATCGTAAACGATGCCATTCTGCAGACTCGGGTCCGGGCGATATAACTCGTGGAAATCATCGCGGTTGATCCATGCAATCAGGGGCGCGCCGAGTGCATAGTAAAGCGGGGGTTGCGACACCTCATGCGATGGTTGATTGTTCAGATCGGGCAAGGCGTGGTTTCTGGCGATGTAGTCTACGTAAATATAGTGTGCGCCCTCATCGGGCGCTTCGAACAACGGTAGATTGAAGTTATACGCAACACACAATACGAGATAGACCAGAAGTAGTACCGCCAAAACGGGCTTACGGTATTGTGCTGTGTTGAGACGGAAACCTGCCATGATGCATCACATGAGCGTTATTTTCGCAATATCCATGCCTGATGATGCCACATAGCATACTAGCAATTTAACTGCCCGGGGTTATGCACTCCCGGGCAGCATGAACGCACAGAGTGAGGATTGGATGCCGTCAGTCTTCTATGGTTGAGATGTCGCCTTCCGGCATACCGAGCGCACGCGCGCGCAGGACACGCCGCATGATCTTCCCACTGCGTGTCTTGGGCAGCTTTGCGACGAACTCTATTTTCTCGGGCTTGGCGATGGGTCCGAGTTCGACCCCGACATGCTGGCGCAGTTCTTCCGCCAGTTTCTCAGTCGGTTCGAAGCCGCTGCGCAGGATGACATAGGTGTGAATCGCATTACCTTTAATTTCGTGCGGCAGTCCGATCGCGGCCGCTTCAGCCACTGCTGGATGCGATACCAATGCGCTCTCGACCTCGGCAGTGCCCAGGCGGTATCCGCTGACCTTGATTACATCATCCACGCGCCCGATGATCCAGAAGTATCCGTCTTCGTCGACGCGCGCCGAGTCGCCGGTAAAGTATTTGCCGGGATACTTCGTCCAGTATGTCGACACGTAGCGGTCGGGGTCCTTGTATACCGTGCGCGCCATGGCGGGCCAGGGCGTAGTCAGTACCAGGAAACCTTCCTCGTTTGGAGCGGCGGTCCGGCCGTGATCGTCCAGCACCTCGGCGCGCAGCGTGAAGAACGGCCGCGTGCCGCTTCCCGGCTTCAATGGAACAACTGGTGTCGGTGTAATCATGAACATGCCTGTTTCGGTTTGCCACCACGTGTCCATAATCGGGCAGCGATCCTTGCCGATATTCTTGTAGTACCAGCGCCAGGCTTCCGGGTTGATTGGCTCGCCAACACTCCCAAGCAGACGCAGAGACGATAGATCGCAGCGATTTGGCCATGCTTCGCCAAACCGCATCAAGCCACGGATCGCGGTCGGCGCGGTGTACAGAATCGTTACGCCATATTTCTCGACGATGCGCCACCAGCGGTCAGGATAGGGGTATGTGGGGGCGCCCTCGTAGATCACACTGGTCGTTCCGGTCATCAATGGCGCATACACGATATAGCTGTGACCCGTAATCCATCCGGGATCCGCTGCGCACCAGTAACGATCTTCATCGGTAATGTCAAAAACATACTTGAAGGTCGCATAAATGCCCACACTGTAACCGCCGTGTGTGTGCACGAGCGCCTTGGGCGTGCCGGTGGTGCCTGAGGTGTACAACAGGAATAACGGGTCTTCGGCATCCATCTTCTCAGTCTCGCACTTGGGGCTGGCGATTGGCAGCGCCATCAGTTCGTGCCACCAGTAATCGCGCCCTTCTTCCATGTGAACCGGCTTGCCGGTGCGCCGGTAAACCACGACGGTTTCGACGGCCGCCGTGCGTTTAAGCGCCTCATCCACAATACCTTTCAGCTCAACCACTTTACCGTTCAGGAACGCACCGTCGCATGTGATCAGCACGCGGCTCTGCGAGTCCTCGATCCGGCTGTGCAGCGCTTCTACCGAGAAACCGCCGTATACGACTGAATGAATCGCGCCGATTTTCGCACACGCCAGCATGGCGATCGGCAATTCCATGACGCGTCCCATGTAAATGGTGACGCGATCGCCCTTCCTGACGCCTAATGCCTTCAACACATTCGCAAACTTGCTGACTTCACGATTCAACGAGAAGTACGACATCGAACGCTCGGCGCCATCTTCGCCCTGCCAGATAAATGCAAGTTTATTTTTGCGGTGGGTATGCAGGTGCCTGTCAATCGCGTTGTGAACGATATTGGTCTTCCCGCCGACAAACCACTTGTAAAACGGCTTGCCGCTGTCATCCAGTACCGAGTCCCACTTCTGGTACCAGCCCAATTCCTCAGCTCTAGCCGCCCAGAAGCCCATGGGATCTTTGGAAGAAAAGTCTGCCAGCGCATTCCAGTCTTTTACCTGTGCGCGTTCGACCACATCCGCCGAGGGATAATACAAATCCGCGCCTTCCTTCGTCCCATTACCCTTACCGTTGCGTGCCAATTGCTCCACCATCATATATTCACCTCGCTTCCCGGGATATGTGTTAGCTGGATTATAGGCTCATGCCCTGGTATTCAGTGATTCTCATGAGAACAGTCTTCACTCCTGGACTCAACCGGTACCACAACGGAATCGCCATCCCACGGTTGACCATTAGCGCGCTTTGCGGTGAATCTTTTACCGTCGCTGCGCAGATAAACGCCCATCTCAATCGCCTTGAGAGCTTCGGTTCCCGGGGGAACTGTAATTACCCTTGTTTCGCTTATGACAACAGTAGATGGTGTCAGTTGCAGCGGTAAATACCCATCAATCAGATCTTTATCTGCGACGATGACCTGCTGGTTGGCGGCGTTCAGCACATGGACAAAGACGCCAGCCGGCTGTGACATACCGCGCACATCGGACCACGTCAAGTCGAAGCGTATGTTGTTGCTGCATAAACTGGCGTGCGCGCCATTGATCGCGACCGACATGGATGCATCCGAAAACACCGCGAGTGGGTTAGTGCCGGCGGTGCCTGTGTGGATGACCGCCAACCGTTGAGCCCTGACGCCCGGCGCATCATAATCAAATCGATAGATCAGGTTGGACTTGAGGATGCTGGCGCGCACCACTTCGTCATTTACGGATGTCTGCCCGCCGATACCATACATGTAATGGTCCCCGCGTGTCAGAGAGATGTCGTGGCGCAGATAGGTCATATTACGGCGCGTCCCACTGATAGACGCCAACCACGACCAGGATGGGATATTGGCGTTCTGGAAAATCGGCATGCCTTCCGCGCCGATGAGGAATGCCGGATATGTGGGGCTATTCCATGCCGGCATATTGATCAGCAGAACCGTGTCGTCGGGATTCGATCGCTTCATA
This sequence comes from Chloroflexota bacterium, assembly GCA_023382055.1. GTDB lineage: Bacteria > Chloroflexota > Anaerolineae > J036 > Brachytrichaceae > CAIXPS01. The sequence continues at coordinate 26,124 of JAMCQN010000011.1, read as the reverse complement.
TCAGCATCGATAAGCCGCATAGCTGGAGTCAGACGGGCCGTCTCATTCAGATGATCGGCGATATAACCCCAACACCAGACTGCCAGGATCACGCCAGTAACCAGCAATCCGTATCGAACCACCTGCATTCTGGCGAGTTGCAGGACGGCCAGCACTGCCGCACCCCAGAATATGGCAATCCCGACAACTGACACATACATCAAACGCGGCGATATGCGGATGTAAGCCGGATCCAGCAACAAACTCGATGGCGCGACGGTGATAAACCACACCCCCAGCCCAAACAATCCCCAGAACAATTGCCGGGTTCGCCACTGCAGGAATAGGGCAACTGCGACGACAATCGCAAATATAAGGACAACGCTGGTCTCGGCAGTCGCACCCAGATCGAGTTTCGTGCGTAGAAACACGATAATCCAACTATCGACGCCCTGCATGAAGTAGATGAGGTTGGATGACAGTACAGAGAGATCCGGTGCGAGACGGCTGGCCCTGTAATCCGCGCCGTTCAGGAACAGCCTGAAAACAACGGGATATACGAGCGTCAGCGCAATCAGCACGCAGGCAGCCGCAGGCGAACGTTTCCGCGTACTGATCACGAGCAGTATATCCAGCAATAGAATGATGAATCCGAACAGGAATCCGCTTTCGTGGCTCAGACAAGCCGCAAGCAGAGAGAGTCCTGTAACAACCCATAGAGCGGGCTGATTGGTGCTGCGTGCAAACAGGTAAGCCAACACCGCAGCCAGGCCCATCATTGCCATGAATGGGTATGGCAGGGCGCCTGCCCATAATACTGCCTGGTATGAAAGCGGGAAGAGGCCAAAGAACAGGGCGCTGAATAATGGCAAAACAAGACTGGTGTTACCACGCAAACGACTGATTCTACGTGTCACAGCATAAACCAGCGCAACATTCAGCACATGCGCCCATATATTGAAAAAATGCAGGCAGGCCGGGATATACCATCCGAATGCATCACGAATCGCGAGCCACGGCATCATCGCAAACGGCCGGTAGTTGTCTATCCCAGGCGGTGGGGACAGGAATAACTTCGCGATAGAAACGTCGAGAGTCTCCAGGATGATGACTGCATCGTCGTGCAAAGGCATCAAGCGCAGCGCGGGGGCATATATTGCGAAAATACCGATAACTGTCAGGTACGGCAGCAGCCTGCGCAGCCATCTCAGAAATGAATCTGCTGGCAAACGTACAGATAACCAACTGCCGACTCTCTTATTCATACGACATATCTCAGTGTTTTCATCGGCCATCCATCGGTATTTTACTTTTACGGCGCGTCGCGTAGCATTTCTTACGACCGTCGCCTGAAACCGAGTGCGCACACCACTACCACTTAACCAGGGCGAGTCCATTAAGAACGGTACGGTGCCACATGCCGGCAGCCTTGATATGGCATAATCCGCTCAATGTCTCACGCGCGTCAACGCATCAACACCATCGCTGCTTCGCACTGGTTCACGGCTATATTGTTTATCGCGATCCTATTGCTGGCGGCGGGTCTGCGTTTTTACCGTTTGGACTGGATTGACTTCCGATTCGATCAAAGCTATGCCCTTCATTATGCCAACGACATTACGCATGGGATACTGTGGCCGGTACAACCGCATGGGTCTGTAGCCGTTCATCCTCCCGTGTACTTGTATGTCATGGCGTTGCCGTATCTGTTTACCAGCAATTTCATGACCATTGTTTCATATCATGTTTTGCTGGATGTCATCGCCGTTGGTCTGTGCTGGTTGATCGGCGCGCGTTACTTTAACTTGCGAGTCGGGGTCATCAGTTCATTCCTGTATGCAGTTGCGCCATGGGCTATCCAATCCGCTCGCAATACGTGGCCTGTGCCGCTGCCGCTTTTTTCGGCCATCGTATTGATCGGTATGCTGGAGATCGTCCTGCGTCACAACGTGTGGGGCTGGACGCTGACCGGCGTGGGCATGGCGCTCGTAGCCGGCACGCATCTGGCAGGCGTGTATGTGTTGCCTGTCGTGTTGCTGGCATGCTGGATCGGGCGCAAGTCAGCGCGCCCGTTGCCTGTGATTCTGGGCATACTGCCTTTGCTTGCGATTACTTCCATCTATATCGCCTACGACGCATCGCAACATTTCGTTAACATACAGTCGATCTTGAGCACCTTCGGTGCGCCGTCACAATTCAGCGTCGATTCATTGCAGTTTGGCGTGTGGATGAGCGGCGGTATGCACCTCAGCGACCTGTCCGGCGCCGCCTATGGGCACTGGGTCGAGATGACGCCGGCATCACTTGCCTTTATTGATACGATCCAGGTTATGCTACTCGCTGCCAGCCTTATCGTCATCGTTTTTCAAGCGTTCATATCGCCGGCGTACCGGTACAGGAAGCGCAATCCGTTACAGCAAAATGACCCGGTCATCTCGCAACCTCTGGCCGCAGTGTTGATTTTGCTCTGGTGGTGTGTGCCAATTCTGCTCCAGATGAGACATAGCCGGCCGATCACGCTGCAATATCTGCTGCCCGTAATACCCGCCCCGTATCTGGTGATGGCTCTGGGCATTGATGCTGTATTCGGCCTGCGGACAAGGTGGCGCAGTACCACATTGACTACACGAGCAGCCGGCTGGATTGCCTCCATCGCTGCGGTGTGTCTGGTCATCGTCATTGGCGGTTGGCAGATCGCTTCCACGTTCCGACTCATGCAGGTTGTCGAGCAATATGACACCAGCCAGGGATATGGTTTACCGGTCCACAGCGCGGTGGCCAGCGTGCAGTATGCCAAACAGGCTGCCGCAGCAGGTGTCAGCAACCAGGTCATCCTGGTCATCAAGGATTACGCCACGCCGTGGAATGAACAGGCAGTCATACTTGGCGATGTCGCCGGAGGCATGCCGTATCGCTTCCTGAACAGCAATGTCGACGGCTGGGTTTTTCGAGCCGAAGGCACTTCCTACATATTCGCACCCGGCACCGAGTCGCTGTTAAACGGATTACGAGATTACGTCAACGAAGCTGATCTAACCATCAAGACTACACCGCTGCGCATGTCGGGCACGGAGGGCTATACCTATGTCCAGGTTAAAGGGATGCCGGACTTGAGCAGCTTCAACAAAGCCCGCCCCATAAACTGGGAAAACGGAACTGAACTCACGAACTATCGCATCACGGCCTATACAAGCACCGTTCGCGTCGACGCGCTCGTGGAGGTTAACCAGTTTCAACCTGATAACACCGATTACCACTGGTACAGCCACGTCTTTGACAATGATAGAAAACTGGCACAGGTCGATGGACCGGGCATACATCCGCTGAACTGGCGGCCTGGCGACTATCTGTTGATGCGATTCGATATACCGCTGACCAGCGCGTTGCCCAATGACCCGTTGTATGTGCGCTTTGGGTGCTACACATTCCCGCAGGTCAAGACGATCTTGGTTTCAGAGGACGGCAAAAAGCCCGAAAATGGCGTAAACCTGGCGATGAAGTACCCGTTAAGATAACGCCAATGCTCATTCATCTGATGTTCCGTTTCGCTTAAGCAGTCCGCGAACAGACGGCAGGGCGCATGATCATGAGACAAACTCCGCCAAAATCGGGAAACCGCACAGACACGCAGCAACCATCGTTATACGCCCCTTCTCGATTGGCGATAGCGATAGCCATCATTTTGGTCATAGCCGCGTTTGTGATCTATTTCTCGGTCGGTCTGACCAATCTCCACCTGCCTGGCCCGCAAAATGACGAGGTGGCTGACGCTGTCCCCGCCATGGAATTACTGCGCGGCCTGCCGAACAGCGCCTTCGACACCATCGACATCCTGGGCCATCAACTGCCGCTGATGATGGGTCACTACATCGGCCCAACGTCAATCTATACAAGCTACGTCGGCATGGCTCTTTTCGGCGACACCATCGAGGGATTGCGCATCAGCCAGTTGGTTCTCGGAGCGTTTACATTACTTTTATTGTGGCTGGCCGCACGCCGCTGGTTTGATCCTCTCAGCGCAGGACTGGCTGTACTACTGTGCGCCAGCGCCCCTGCGTACTTGTGGTGGAGCAGAGCCGGCGTGCATTTTTCGGCGCCTTTATTGACTCTCGCCCTGATCTATCTCATGCTCGTGGTACGCCACTGGCAGACCCGCCAACCAGCGCTGCTCATCACCGCCGCATTTATATTTGGCCTGGGTGTTACAACAAAGCTCTTGTTTCTCTGGCTCGCTATGCCAGTCGTTTTAACAGCATTGATCATCGGCGGCCTGCGAGAGTGCCGGTCTATTTTCCGGTCGATCAAACCCGGCGCCCTGTTCCTTGCGATCATCGCAGGTCTGGTGGGTTTACTTCCTTTTATCCTGCATAACATTCCATCGGGTGCGTCGTTTCAATTCATCGCGCAGAACGCCCTACAGTCTCAGGCATACGGCCACAATAACCTGGATTTCATCGGCAATCTGCGATTTGAGACCGCCGACTTCCTGCGCATGATCGGTGGGGACACGATCCACTTCGGCGCACCGGCTGGGTTGCCTTTGAGCGCCATTGCGGTCGTGGCGTGTCTCGTTTACACACTCGCGATATGCATACGATATCGCAGGGCAATTGCCGATCCTGCATCATCCTCCGACGCTATCGTTCCGGGCCACCTGCGCATGCGACTTTTATTGGTGGTCACGATTGTCACCGTAATACCCATGGGAACGGTGAGTATCAGCGATATCGGTGCTCGCCACCTGTTCATCATCGCGCCACTCGCATGGCTGCTGCTGGCGGTGTCGATCATGGATATACCGATGTGGCTCAACAGACGATTTACCGTTGCACAAAGGACGCTTCCAGCCATTGCCGTCGCAGCCCTTTTGTGCGCTAACCATGTCGCAACGAATATAGAAATCCAATACTATATGGTCGCATCAGGCGGGACAGGATTGTGGTCAGACGCTCTATATGGCCTGGCCAATACACTTGAGACACGCTACACAGGTCGCCCCATCATGGCGCTCGACTGGGGCTTTGAGCGCAGTATTGCGTTCATCACACACGAACGCGTGCGTATGCGCGAGATGCACGAATTTGTTCCGGTTCCGTCACCCCGCTTCGCTGATCTCGCAACCGTGATGTTGAGAGACCCCTCAAATGTCTATGTATTTCACGCTCCGGACATCACTGCATTCAAGGGTCATTTCGAAGTGATGGAACGCCAGGCCGGGAAAGCGCACAAGCAACTTCGGCTCGTGCAGACGATCGACGAGCGAGACGGAGCGCCCAATACGCTCATTTACGGGGCAACTGATATCAGCAGGACATTCACACTTTCGCCAACGCTGTCAAACCGCAACGCCACATTGTCCGGCGGTCTGAGCCTGTTGGGCGGTCAGGCAGCATATGACCCGACCACGCACGAGGTGTCCGTTGTCCTGTACTGGCAGAATAATGCAGGCTCCCAGCCGGACGATACCGTTCTGGTGCACATCGTAGACCAGTCGGATGGAAAAATCATCACGACGGGGGATCAACAGCCGGTCTACGGCGCCTATCCTTTCTCCATATGGCAACGCGGAGAGGTAGTGAAAGACCCGCATTGGATCACATTACCGTCGGATTTGAAGCCAGGAATCTACCAGGTGCGCGTCGGCGTTTATGACCCAAAGACCGGTATCAGGCGCACGATCAGCGATCCACTCAATGATGCCGCCGGGAACAGTTTGATGCTACACTCATTTGAGATCAAATAAGCAAAGTCAACGGATGCATCAATAGCCAGGAAGTCATCATGAATCGTCAAGCCATCTGTAATCCGCCGTTGACCGCTGATGAGGCGATAGCGCACATCGAGAGCGGTATGCGCATATTTGTCACCGGCAGTTGCACGATGTCGAGATCGTACAGGTACTCACGGTCGGCAATGCCGATTACGTTCAACCCGACATGCAGGGACACTTGCGCGTCAATACCCTATTCATCAGTGAAAATGTGCGCAGCGCTGTAAACGATGGTCGCGCGGACTTCACTCCCTGCCGCCTGAGTGAGATACCACTCCTCTTCCGCCATGGCGTTCTGCCGCTCGATGCCGCGTTAATCCACGTCTCCCCACCAGACGAGCACGGCTTTTGCTCGTATGGGGTTGAGGTCAGCGTGACCAAGGCGGCCGCCGAAACGGCGCGTATAGTGATCGCTGAGATCAATAAGAGGATGCCGCGCACGCTTGGCGACAGCTTCATCCATATGTCAAAGATCGATTACTGCGTGGACGCCGATTATCCGCTTCCCGAATTCACCAATAGTGAAAGCGGCCCGTTGTATGAACAAATCGGCAAGTCCATCCGACAAAGGGCCCGCGCGCTCATCGACATTGCGCATCCGGCGTTTCGCGACGAACTCGAGCGCAAAGCGAAGGAACTCATCTACCTGTAAAGGTGGTAACCGCTTATCGAACACTGCGGACTCGCGCACGCTGGGATTCACGGCATCATGCGGCTGGCGCAGTTCCGTCGCGCACGAGTTTGAGAATGACATCGCCGACGTCAAGCACCGAAGCCACGGTGAAGTCTGCGTCCTGGCTGGGAGGGCAATCGACCAGGATTGTTGCAATGCCCAGCTTCTTTGCGGCGCGAGTATTCACCGGCGTGTCCTCAACGAAGATAACCTCGCCCGGGTTGACACCCAGGATGCTCATTGCGCGGTCATAAGCCAGGGGATCGGGTTTATTGATGAAGCTTAACGCCCGCACATCGATGATCTGCTCAAAACAATCCAACAGGTTCATATGAGATAGAACGCGTATCGCATGCTCCCTGTTCGAGTTAGTCAATATGGCGCGGCGTAACGGTATGCTTAACAACATCGCGCGCAATTCCGGCTGCGGCGCAATAAAACCGTCCAGCGGGATATTGTGGACATAGCATAGATAATCTTCAACATCCACTGGATACCCCTCCTCAATCAAGCCCCGCAGCGCAGTGCCATAGTGAGTGCGCCAGTGCCTGCGGATCTCGTCTGCCTTGGCGGCGGGGATTCCAATCTTGTCGATCACGTATTCATCAATACGCTGCCCAATCAACGACATCAACTTCGACGAACGCGGATAGAGCGTTTCGTCCAGATCGAATAGAACGACTTTAATCATGTGCTTCGGACTTCCCCCTCACAACAGCAATTCGAGGTAAACCACATCCAGCCAGCGTCCAAACTTGAAGCCGACCTGCTTCAGGTATCCCACCCTCTCGAATCCAAACGACTTATGCAGTTGCAGACTGGCGACGTTATCAGCATCTACGACGGCAATAATGCTATGAAATCCCAACCGGCGGCCTGCGTCAACGAGTGGGGCCATGAGCTTTTTCCCGATCCCTTTGCCTCGCTGCGCCGGCGCAACATAGAGCGAGTTTTCGCTCGTATAACGATACCCGATGCGCGTTCGAAACTCGCTTAACGAACTCCACCCGACAACCTGGCCGGCATCATCTTCAGCGGCATAGACAGGGAAGCTACGCTCAACGTGCTCGTGAAACCAGGCCAGGCGCGCCTGATACGTACTGGGCTCGTAGTCGTATGACGCAGTCGTATTCAGCACAGCTTCATTGTAAATTTCAAGGATCGCGGGAACATCCGCAAGTGTGGCAGGACGGATAATCATTAGAACTCTCAGCGATGGTTACGAATAACTGGCGACTTCACCCAGTTCATCCATCAACTCCACAAACTCGTCTGTGGGTAGAAATTGCAGTGAATCGTCATCCATTTCATACGGCAAAACGTTGAATTCCCCATTGTGATACCAGTATAGATTCGGGCTGATCGATCCAGGTCCATCCTTATGCATTCCCACAATCACCTGTAACATCGCGGCGGCAGCCTCCATCGCGCCGACATTCTGGATGCGATGGATGATGAGAATGTCGCGCTTCGGCAACCCGACAAGCACGCCATGCGTCGAGCCGGCGGGGATGTATTCGTCGATGATAAGCGCATGGCTGGCCGCATAAAAAGGTTCGCCCCGGTAGACCGTAAGTGCCGTGCCCTGCTCGAGCTGCACCACGGCGCCGCTTAACAGGCCGGAATCTCTCAGGTTGCGGCGGCCGATCTGGAACAGAAGGTCTTTGTCCATGCTCCATTGGTCGGCCTCCGACTGCGAGACGGTGCGCACGGTAGTCGGCAGGTCCAGCGCCAAGACCTCAAGCGTGCCTTCCGGACCCGGCCTTTGAATGATTTCAGTCGCGTGGTTGACAATGTCAACCGGATACAGGCGCGCGCGCAGTTGCTTCCTCAATTTCTCGAAATCGTCCATGTGCACCTGGAAAGCATTTTCATCGTCTTTGACGTCGAAGATCGAATTGAAGTGCGCACTGATTAAGTCGCGCCACTCATCGCGATCCGACTGATGGCAAATTTGTGCGATATTCTGCAGGCCAAACGTGCTGCTGTAAGGAAAGACCCCATGGCCGGGCTTTACCAACCCCTCCTCGCGATCAATAGCAACCAGGATATGGCGGTTGGCAAAGTAGGTTTCGACCAGGCTGATGAACGACCGATAACCCTGTTTACCCAGCGGGCGAGCCCAGCCAGGCACAGTGTAGTCGTCCCCGTTCGTTTGCGCGCTCATGATCTTAGTTTACATCGAGTGGGCGATCAGGCAGCGGCCGCAATGGATGCTTTCGACCTTGCGGTTGCCCAGTCTCTGACCAGCACGAGCAGCAGTATCCCGGTCAGGCAGCGCAACAGACCGGAGGCGAGAAACAACGGTCGGTATCTCCAGCGAAATTCCGAGCGGAAAAGTATCTTGCTCGCAACTGCAGCGGAACCATCTGTCCCATGGCCGCGGTCCAGGGCGCGCCGACCAGCGAGGTAAAAAACGAACGCACCGACAGGATCAACATCGCAAACGCAATCTAGATCGTGACAGTCACTTTACTCAGTCCGCGCGATATATCCGGATCATATCCACGCAACGTAGCCAGACGCATGGCAAATATCTGTCCGGTGACGATGAACGGGATCGTGCTGATCAGCGGCGCTGGATTATCCAGCACGAACCGTGCGTATGGGTCGGCTTGCGCGCCACCCATTGGCGCAGATGAAAACGCGACAATCCGCGCGCCGCGCGCATGCGCCCGTTTCATCAGGTCCAGCGTGGTTTCCAAGGTTGCATCCTGGTTCAGTATGGCAAGCAATGGATACCCGGATTCGATCATCGCAAGCGGTCCGTGCTGAAAGTCCGCTGCCGAGTATGGCTCTGCGCTCATATAACATGTTTCTTTTAGCTTCAGCGCGCATTCCTGCGCCGCGCCATAGGTATACCCACGGCCGATGATGGCAGCCCGTTCTGCTTCCAACCATGCGCCAGCCAGTTCAGCGATCTGTTCCTCGCGGTCCAGCACGTGAGTAATATGCCGACCGATCTGCGCAATGCCTTCCTGCAGGTTTACATGACTGCTGAGTTCTTCCGCGAGAAGCGCATAAACGAGACACTGCGCGGTGACCGTTTTTGTCGCCGCCAGCGCGCGTTCCAGCCCCACATCAAGCAATATGACATGGTCTGCCGCTGCCGTCAGGGGGGACCCAGCCGTGTTAGTCACAACCAGTGTGACGGCGCCCTGCTCTCGTGCTTCATGCAGCACTCGCACGACATCCGCCGATTGGCCGCTCTGCGAAACACCGATAACCAGCGCATGACTCAATCGCGGCGGCGTGTTATACAGGGTATAGAGCGACGGCGAAGCAAGCGCCGTCGGCATGCCGACAACACCTTCCAGCAGATATTTGCCATACGTCGATGCGTTGTCACTGCTTCCACGAGCCGCCAGAACGGCAAACTGGCAATCCCGCGCCCTTTTGGCTACCTCTGACAGAACCGGACGAGCGCTGGCAGCGAGTCGTGTAAGCACGTCGGGCTGTTCGTGTATTTCCTGTCGCATCAATGATGCAGGTCGTCGGTTAGCCATCAAATGATTATCGCACCCCAATGCTCCAGCTACCGAGGGGATACCCGCAAACGCTCCTGCTCATCCCATTCGGCGCGTGTCACGAATTCGCCACTTTCCAGATGCCTGCTGGTCTCGTTGTGGCCTGTATCGAAATGCATTTCCAGCTCCGCTGTGCCATAACACACATTGTCGACGATCTGTTTGCGGACGACATAACTTTCACCGTCATCATCCAGGCTCAGATCGTTGCGCTTATCTACGCGCACGCGGGCAATCGCTCCGCACTTCCCGACCTTAATGTATAGGATGATCGCGTTTGGATCGTTACTGTCACGATTAGCGGTGCCGCCCGCGCCGAATAGTCGTTTAAGAAACCCCATTGTTACCTCTCTCAATGCCAGTGACTCATCAGCCACGGAATGGTTTTACAGGTTGATCTTCAGCCAGAATGACGACTACGACACCCGCCAGCAACACTACGGTCGAGACGATGACCGTCAGGATGACGGAGCCAACCCACCCCATTATCTCAGCGATACCGCTGGTGCCCGGTATTCCGGCAGCATACACGACATATCCTATCCAGCCTGAACTCCAACTGAGCAGCACGACACGCCAGCGCAGGTTTGGGCGCACGCGGTTTGTACCGTTCAACGCCAGGATTGCAACCAGTGCGATGACCACAAGCGCGAGCAGCGCAATGACAAATCCACCGATACTCGATCGGGCTATTATTTGCGGAGTTTGTGGCGTCACTACCGGCGTCGAAGCGATCGTCACGGGAACCGTGGGCTGTTCGGTCGGCGTCGGCGTCGGCTCGGGCGTTACAGTCGGCAACGCGGTGGGCTTGATGGTCTCTATCGAAGCGGCATTATCTCCGATATTGACACGAATCACATAAGATGACAGCGCTGGATCGGCCTGCGCCCGTATCTCCAATGTGCCTTTACGTTCAATGACAACAGTCGTTTCAGCAATACCGTCCTTCGTGGATATGGGAGTCTGTTGTTGTTCCACCCGCTCAGTGGGGTATGCCAGGACAAACTGCACTTGCGTGCCGTCAGGCACCAGATGATTATTACGATCAACGATAGGGCCGGCGCGCAGTTTGATCTTGTCGCCAATCTTCATCTCAAGGGAACTGGCCGTCGTCTCGGTGCTGGAGACGGGATTCACGGCAGTAAGTGGGATGACCTGATTTGGGTCAGGGGCAGTCTCTGATAACAGGGTGTAGTTCAACGACTTAATGGAGATGGGCGAAGCCCCTTCGGATGGATATTCGCCAAACAAGGCGCGTATTGCAGCCTCGAGAAACACCGGAACATGACTGTAAACACCGTAATATGCGGTTAACTTACTGATCTCAGTAGTATCAAGGTAGTAGGGCGCGCCAAAAGCAAACACGACGACGCGCTTGTCTCGCAGCGCGTCGGCGCTCTGAGCCAGGAAGTCGCGGAAAACCTTGGTGGACTTTACGTCAGGATTCAGGTCGAGCATCGCAAACACGATCAGGTCTGCGCCGTCGATTGATGCCTGGATGCGCTGTGCATCTGTTGGCAGGGCCGGAGTCACAACAGACGCAGTACCGCTTATCGGTGTGGCCGTATTCGTGACGGTCACCGTCGCACTCGTGGCTACACTCGGCCGCGTGTTATATGCAGCCAATTCACTAAAGGTATAGGCTGATACGTGGGAGGGGATCAATTGCCCCGTTGTATTTGGCCCATATAAGTTAAGGGCAATATCCCTCAGCGCGTTGCGGGGAATCGCTGAGTATGAGGCGCACTTCGGGCACTCTTTGATCTGACGGTCATCTGTGATGAATACGATGCTCTCGTCTTTGCCGGGGGAAGTCGGCACCAGTGCCGGCAGGTCGCGCGCACTGGGTGATAGCAGCGTAATCGCTTGTTTGGCGATGTTAGCGATGATCTCATTATTGGGAGTAATCGCGCTGGCGAGATTGGGAATATCGATCACATTGCCCAGCGTAAAGTCACCCTGGTAGATCTTCAGTTTCAGCGCGATGATCCGCGTGAGTGCGGAGTCGACTCGGGCGGCGAACGTTTGATCGCTGACATATCTCTCGCGGAAAAACTGGATAGTGTCTTTAATATTGGCCAGTTGCTCCTGCCATGATGATGTGAGTCCGAAACCGCCCAGGGTCAGTACATCATTTCCGGCCAGGAAGGCTTCCTGCGCTACCCGGCGGGCATTGAACGTCAGGTCGAGTGGATCGTAGAAACGCCGAACGCCCCGGACGCCCAGTGAGTCGCTGAATGTCACGCCGCCAGCATTACGCCAGGGCGCGATCTCGGGCAAGGTCATTAGCGCCTGGTATGCCTTGGGATCGAGGCTGACCGGACGCGACGTGGCGCGAATGTTTCCCTGAAAACCGCGATACCGGATGTGCGAGACCAGTAATCCATCGGTGGTACTGGTAACCGGTTTATCGTTGTCCAGTTGCGTCACGGCGAAAAAAGGCGCCAGTTCGATCTGCTTCAATTGTTCAAGCGATTTCTGGACCGTTGGTATCTCATCTTCTACGCTGCGATCAGCAGAGCCAAGGCCAGGGAAGCGCGACGAGATAACCGCAATGCGATTCTTGCTGCCAATGTGCACGCCACTGATGTACTGCTGGCCGAATTTTCCGACCCAGTAAGGATCGCCGCCGAAGACGCGCGTGCCAAGATCATACGGTGTGCTTGTCTTGGGATCATCCAGAACATCCAGTACAGGGCCGAAGAGCACATTAATGCCCATCAGTGATAGTTCTTTCCCTGCAATCTGACCCACAATACTGGCGTTGTCGGTATGCCAGGTCGCGCCAATGGCGAGTTCACTTGGCACTTGAGTGATACCCTGTGTGATTTCTGAATTGGGTGCGCCGTCTCCCTCTTCCGCTGTTGCGATAAAGAGCGGGATAAAGTCAATGCCTGACGGAAATGAGCGCGGTGATACCACTGCTGTGCGTGTTACCCCTGGCTCCACAGTGGGAACCGTCTCGGTTATGGCAGCCAGTGTCTGCAGTCGGTTCGTCAGATCCGCCAGTCGATAAGCGCCGTCTGAGCTGTTCGTAACATTCTGGTTGGAGGCCTTGAGCTGCACCCCGCCAACTCGGTAATTCGTGATGAGATCGGCGATATCAGAAGATTGGGAGGTGTCTGTACCCGGAAAACTGACCAGAAACAGTTGACCGACTTTCTCATCAACACTCATGTTCTTGATAATGGCAGCTACAGTCTTTGCATACGGTGGAAGCGGGGTGGCAACTTGCGCAGTTGCGGGGGCAGGTAGCAGCAGCACAGCGGAGATAGATGCGACCAGCAACCACCGAAAGACTCTATCCCTTATGTAGTCACGCTTCATGAGATTTGCCAATTTATATAGACATCAACCGGCCTGTCTCATGCGTACAGAACAGGAAGCACGTCGCCTGCCAGGTATTGTCCTGTACGATTGTCTACTGTTACGACTACAAGCACCGGATGCATCGTCCTATTTTATCAGTCAAAACCGTGCAAATTGCGATGATTACCGTGCGTTTACATGCTATTTGCCAGTCGATGGCGCCTGCAAATCATGTTCAGTATGCTTTACCGAATAACGCGCGTTCCCGTACCGGCCTGCCGGTGATGATGCACTTCCATTCGCCCTGCGCCTGATCAAGGGGGAAACAGCGGTTTGTGGCTTTCGTCTCTTCTTTGATCTGTGCGTCGATGGCTGGGTCATCCACCACGGGCGCAAGCGCAAACCCATCCTCAACAGCCTCTCTCAAGTCGGCATAGGAATCGACCTCGCGAATATTGGCGTCACGGAATCTGGTGGCCTGCTGCAGCAGACCTGACTGAATCTCTTCAAATAAGGCGGTGATGCGCTGTGCCAGTTCGCTCTGTGGCACAAAGCTCTTGCCGGCCTTGCCGGGCACGTCGCGGCGCGCCAGCGCCACCGATTGATTAGCAACATCGCGCGGCCCGATCTCGACGCGCACCGGCACGCCGCGCATCTCCCAGTCGTTGAACTTGAACCCGGGTGTCTCTTCGCGATCATCCAGTTTGACGCGCATGCCGGATGCCTTGAGCATCCTGAATACGCGATCCGACGCCTCCATAACAACCCCCTTCTCGCCATCATTTTTGTAGATGGGCACAATCGCAACCTGTACCGGCGCGATTTTTGGCGGCAGGCGCAAGCCCTGGTCATCGCCATGCACCATGATGACGGCTCCCAGCATACGCCAGCTCATGCCCCATGAGGTTGTCCAGCACAGTTTCTCGGTGTTGTCGCGATCCAGAAATTTAATGCCAAAGGCCTTCGCAAAGTTCTGGCCCAGGTCATGGCTGGTGCCCGATTGCAGCGCTTTCTTGTCGCCCATCATTGCCTCGATGCTGAATGTTTTGTCGGCGCCGGCAAATCGTTCGCTGATGCTTTTGCGCCCCTTGATTACCGGGATGGCGCACTCCTCGAAGGCATGCGCGGCATACACATCCAGCATGCGCATCACCTCTTCAGTCGATTCCTCATGCGTAGCGTGCGCGGTATGACCTTCCTGCCAGTAGAATTCGGTCGTGCGCAGGAATGGCCGCGTTCGTTTCTCCCAGCGCACCACACTGTTCCATGCATTGATCAGCACCGGCAGGTCGCGGTATGACTTCACCCACTGCGCATACATATAACCGATGATGGTTTCGCTGGTCGGTCGGACAGCCAGCGGCTCTTCCAATTGCTCTCCGCCGCCCACCGTAACCACGGCAAGTTCCGGGCTGAATCCTTTCACGTGTTGAGCTTCTTTCTGCAGGAAACTCATCGGAATGAACATTGGGAAAGCCGCGTTGCTGTGGCCCGTTTCTTTGAAGCGTCGATCGAGAAAGTCTCGCATGTTCTCGTAAAGCGACCACCCGTATGGCTTGACGACGATGCAGCCGCGTACAGGGGCATAATCCGCCATGTCGGCTTCACGGATAACATCAAGATACCACTCGGAGTAATCTTTAGCGCGGGAAGTTATTTTTGCCATTTTCGTCTCAAGTCAGGTCAGAGTTCCCTCTATTGAAGACCTTCCAGATGTGTTGCTGCTTCAGAAAGTGTTATGAAATACGCCCGCACATTATACGATGTGGGACAATTTAGTCATGACCGACATGAACCGGGACGGCATGGCAGCGGAAACCGTCCACCTGCTACAGGATTTAATACGCATCGACACCTCAAATCCACCCGGCAATGAAAGCGCCGCAGCCGATTACATCGCCTCCATACTTCACCAGAACAGCATCGAACCTGTGGTCATTGAGATGGCTCCGCATCGCGGCAATGTGGTCGGGCGCATTAAGGGCAATGGCAGCGAGGCGCCGCTCCTCCTGTATTCGCACACGGATGTGGTCCCTGTCGAGCGCGAACATTGGAGCGTGGATCCTTTCGGCGGCATGCTGCGCGACGGATATGTGTATGGCCGCGGCGCCCTGGATATGAAAGGCATCGGCGCAATGCAATTGGCGGTCTTCCTGGCTATTCGTCAGCAATTGAACGAGCAACCCGGGCGCACTTTGCAGCGCGATATCATCCTGGCAGCCACTGCCGATGAGGAGACAGACACAGACCAGGGCATTGGCCCCCTCATCGTCCGCCATCCGGACTTGCTGCGCGCTCAGTATGGTCTCAGCGAGTTTGGGGGATACACCATGTATGCATCCGGCAAGTGTTTCTACCCGATACAGGCCGCCGAGAAAGGCACTGTCTGGATGCACATGAGCGCGACAGGCCGACCCGGACATGCCAGCGTGCCGCACGATGACAACGCCGTGGTGCATCTGACCCGCGCGGTCGATAAGCTTTCGCGCGCTCGTCTGCCCATGCACGTCAGTCCTATTGCGCGCGCCTACATGTCGGGATTGGCGGACGGCCTGGGCGGTGCGCAGGGCGCGGGGATCAGGGCGCTGCTCAGCAGCACCGATGAAAAAGGCTCGCCGCTCATGGAGAGAGTCATACGCGATCCAGGGCTGGCGGGTGAGTTACGCGCAATCACCCATAACACTGTTACACCAACAGGCTTGTACGCCGGGCAGAAAACCAACGTCATCCCTTCCAGCGCATCCGCGGTGCTCGATTGTCGAACGGTGCCTGGTTTTGGCGGAGCCGAAATGATCCATGAGCTCAAGCGCGCTCTCGGCAGCGCCGGCAGTATGATCAGTTTCGAGATCGACAGCGAATCGCCGCCGATTGAATTTACCACCAACACACCGCTTTATCGCATCATCAGCCAGACGCTGAAACACCATGACCCGTATGGAATACCCATACCAGCCATGTTGACCGGCGCAACCGACGCCAAACATATGGCAAAGCTTGGCACGATATGTTACGGGTTTTCGCCGATGAAATTCAAGCCCGGCGAGCACTTCAGCGATATGGTGCATGGCCACAACGAGCGTGTATCGATTGAATCCCTGGCCTGGGGTGTTCAGGCGTTATACGATGTCGTAAGCCATTTCTGCGGGCTGGCTTGAAGTTAGAGCGGTGTATCATCACAGCACGTATGGATGACATTCAAAAGGCGGAAGATTGTGAACGCTGCGTCGAAATATTCGCAATCGGCAACGAGTTGCTGGTCGGCCAGGTACAGGACACGAATACCCATTGGCTCATCCGCCAGTTAACGGCAATCGGCGCGCGCGTGCGCCGCGCGGTGATTCTGCGCGATGAATATGACGAGATCGCTGACGCTCTGGAGAGTGCACTGAAACGGCGACCTCGTTTGGTACTCACGACGGGAGGTCTCGGACCGACCGATGACGACCTTACCATGCGCGCGCTGTCTCGCGCATTGAAACTCGACCTGATCGAGGATCCAGTAGCCCTGCAGATGGTGCGCCGGCGCTATGAATTCATCGCCAGCACACGCGCGAATTTCAGCGCCGACCTCAACGATGCGCGCCGGAAAATGGCCGTCCTGCCGCGTGGCGGCGCGCCAATCAGCAATCCAAACGGCGCTGCACCTGGAGTCGTTCTGGAGGTCAACGGAACGACGACGATCGTGAGTATGCCGGGAGTGCCATCTGAGATGAAGGAAATCTACAACAGCTCTCTGCAGCCCATACTGGCCAGGACGATCGGCGCCGGCGGCTACGTCGAGCGGACGCTGGTACTGGATCACGGCGACGAATCGCGCATCGCCGAGCTTTTGCAGGACGTGCAGTCCCGCCACAACATGGTCTATATAAAGTCGCGCGGCCAGTTGCTGGAGGACGGCGCACATCTGACGATCGTTTTATCGGCGGGCAGCAGTGATCTCGCCTCCATGCGCAGCGAGGTTTCGCACACTGAAGCCGATTTAGTCGATGGTCTGGCGAATCTAAGTTATTCGATCAAGCGCGTCGTAGAGTCTTGACAGCGATAATTCAAAGTTGATTATAGTGAAGACTCGCTGCGCTAAATACACATGGATTAGTTTGGGATTATCGGAACTGGGAAATTGACATGAAACTACATGAGTATCAATCCAAGCAATTGTTCGGTCGATATGGTGTGGCCGTGCCGCAGGGTATTGTCGCGGATACGCCTGAAGCCGCGCGCGCAGCAGCCGGGAAAATCGGCTTGCCTGTTGTGATCAAATCACAAGTACTGGTTGGGGGGCGTGGCAAAGCCGGCGGCGTGAAAGTGGCGCGCACACTGGATGAGGTTGAGTCGAAAGCACGCGATATCCTGAACCTTACCATCAAGGGCCTTCCTGTGCGGAAAGTGCTCATCGATCCTGCGGCCGATATCAAGAACGAGATCTACCTCGGTATTGTGATCGACCGCACGTCACGCCGCGCCACCATGATGGCGAGCGCCGCGGGCGGAATGGACATCGAGGAAGTAGCGGCCAAAACACCGGAGAAGATCGTGCGCGTTCCCATCGACCCATTTGTCGGGCTGCCGGATTACCTCGCGCGCGACATCGCCGCACACATCAACCTGCCCCGCGAGCATTGGGCGGGCTTCATGACCATCGCAAAAGGCTTGGCCAGTGCATTCGCGGCAAGCGACGCCTCCCTCGCGGAGATCAACCCGCTGGCCGTTGTGGGTCAGGCCGGCGGCCCCGATAGGCTGATGGCATTGGATGGCAAGATTGTCATCGACGACAACGCGATCTTCAGGCATCCCGACCTTGCCGAGATGCGCGACCCGGATGAGGAATCCGGCGCGGAGAAACAGGCGCGCGAAGCAGGTCTCAATTTCATCTCGCTGGATGGAAACATCGGCTGCATGGTCAATGGCGCCGGTCTGGCTATGGCTACCATGGATATCATCAATTTCTATGGCGGCAGCGCCGCCAATTTCCTGGATGTCGCCGGCGGCGCGCGCGCCGATAAGGTAGCAAGCGCGCTGCGGATCATCCTGGCCGATCCCAAGGTCAAGGTCGTGCTGTTTAATATTTTCGGCGGTATCACACGCGGCGACGAGGTGGCGCGCGGTATCGTGGGCGCACTGCAGGAAGTTCAGACCGACGTCGCCCTGGTTGCGCGCATCATAGGCACCAACCAGGAAGAAGGCAACCGCATCCTGGCCGAGGCGCATATCGCCACCGCCCCGAGTTTCGCCGAAGCCGTGCAGGTCGCCGTGAAGATGGCTAAGTAAAGAGATCATCATGGCTCGCACAGACATCAGAATTGCTTTACCGTCGAAGGGTCGCATGCAGGAGCCGACCCTTGAATTCCTCTCGCATTGCGGCTTCGACGTTAAGGTATCCGTCACGCGCAGTTACGTCGGCCACATCGCCAGCCTGCCAGGCGTCACCGTGTTGTTCCAGCGGCCTCGCGACATCGCAGTCAGCGTGGCTAATGGCGGCGTCGATTTCGGCATGACCGGATATGACGTCATCGCCGATACGGATGCCGACGGCCATACGCAAGTGTTACACGACGCGCTCGGCTATGGCCGGTGCAAAGTCGTTGTGGCTGTGCCTGAAAGCTGGTCCGACGTTCTTAACATGGCCGACCTAGCAAGGAAAGCTCACGCACTGGAACGGCCTTTACGGGTGGTGACGAAGTATCGTCGACTGACGGCCGCCTTTCTTGAACGCCATGCGGTAAACCCGTTTGAACTGATCGACGCGGAAGGATCGCTGGAGGTTGTACCTGAGATCGGCTATGCCGATATCATCGTGGATATCACTGAGACCGGCTCTACTTTGCAGCAGAACCGCCTGCGAGCCCTGGCCGACGGCGTCATACTGCAAACCGAGGCCACGCTGGTTGCCAATCGTGATTCGCTGAAGCGCCCCGAAGTGATGAGCATCGCCACCATGCTGCTGGAATATTTCGAGGCGCATCTGCGTTCCGAGGGCTATGTGATGGTCTTCGCCAATATGCGCGGCGGCTCCGCCGAGGAAGTGGCACATGCGATGCGCACCCAGACGACATTGGGCGGGCTGCAGGGGCCTACCCTGTCGCCGATTTATGTCAGCCACGGCCAGGACCCGTGGTTTGCCGTCAATCTGATCGTGCCGCGCAAGGAGTTGACAAGCGCCATCCAGCAACTCCGCAGCATTGGCGGCAGCGGGGTGGTTGTCACACCGGTCACATACATCTTCGAAGAGCAGCCCGACCGCGTCAAGGCGCTCAAGGAATTGGTTAACCAATAACCAAATTTTTATGAATGTTGAGAATTTAATCGCCCGGCACCTGCGGGAGATGAGCCCGTACACACCGATCGTTCCTTTCGACGTGCTCTCCAAACGGCTCGGTATCGCCCGTAGCGAGATCGTGAAACTCGATGCCAACGAGAATCCCTACGGTCCCTCGCCGCGCGCCCTGGATGCACTCGCTTCCGCAGATATGCTGCATATCTACCCGGACCCTGATCAGACAGCGCTGCGGGAAGCCATAGCCAGTTTCATCGGGATTCGCGCGCAGCACATTCTGTGCGGTTCCGGCGTCGACGAAGTCATCGACATCATCGGGCGCGCATTCATCGAGGCCGGGGATGCCATCATCGATTTGCCTCCAACATTCGGCATGTATCGCTTCGAGGCCGATGTCGTTCATGCACGTTACATCACCGTTCCGCGCCGCGCCGACTTCTCACTGGATGTACCGGCGATATGCGAACGGGTCAATACCCTCCCCCATCAGGGCGCCGGTCAACCTAAATTGCTCTTCGTGGCGAATCCGAACAACCCTGATGGTTCGCTGGTGACCGACAGCGACTTGAAGGAGTTGCTCAAACTGCCACTGGTTGTCGTTTTGGACGAGGCTTATATCGACTTCAGTTCGCAACCCAGCCGCGCTTCCTGGGTATCCGAAAATGACAACTTGATTGTGCTGCGCACGTTCAGTAAACTGGCGGGGCTGGCCGGTATGCGCGTCGGGTACGGGGTGTTTCCGCTCACGGTGATCCAGCATCTCTGGAAAATCAAGCAACCGTATACGCCGAATGCAGCCGGCGCCGTCGCGGCTATTGCGGCGCTGAGCGATCCGGGGTATCTGCGTGATACAGTTCAGAAACTGGTCAGCGAACGCGAGCGGCTTGGCGAATACCTGAGCAGCTTCGACTGGCTGCACATTTATCCGAGCGAAGCCAATTTCCTGCTGTGCCGCGTGTCGGAACGCGCAACAGGATATCGCAACGCCAGGCATTTGAAATATACATTGGAGCAACAAGGTATACTCGTGCGTTATTTCGATAAGGAAGGGCTGCGTGATTGCATACGCATCAGCGTGGGGCGTCCCGGTGATACGGATAAGCTGATCGCGGCTCTAAAGCAATTAAGCGGTCAAGGAGAATCAAGGTGAGCGGCAGAACAGCGGAAATCCATCGTGTAACAAAAGAGACCGATGTATATGTGTTGCTGAACGTGGACGGCGGCGCTCAGGCCGACATCCATACGGGCATTGGCTTCTACGATCACATGCTGCATCATGTCGCGCACCACGGGTTGTTTGACTTAACCATAAAGGCATCCGGCGATCTGCACATTGACGAGCATCACACCGTCGAGGACGTCGCTATCACACTCGGGCAGGCGCTGGATCAGGCATTGGGCGCCCGCACCGGCATTAGGCGGATGGCGGATTCCTTCGTGACCATGGACGAGTCACTGGCGCAGGTCATTGTCGATCTGAGCGGGCGCCCCTACTGCGTTTTCAACGCCGAATTTTCGCCCGCGCGCATCGGCAGCTTCAGTCCTGCGCTGGTGGCGCACGTGTTCGAATCGCTGGCGACACATGCTCGAATGAATCTCCACGCGCGGGTGCTGTATGGCCGCGATGACCATCATAAGGCGGAGGCGTTATTCAAGGCGCTCGGGCGCGCACTCAGCGCGGCAGCAGCCATAGACCCCAGGCGTGTTGGCGTCCCGTCAACCAAGGGGGTCCTGTGATTGCAGTAATCGATTATGGCGCCGGGAACCTTAGAAACGTCTGCAAGGCGCTGGAGCACGTCGGCACACAACCCATCCTGACCGACGACGTTGGCGTCATCAAGCGCGCCGATAAAATCGTATTACCGGGTGTCGGCGCATTTGCCGATTGCCTGCATGGCTTGCAGAGCCGGGGCTTGTTCGAACCATTGCAGCAGGTTGCGCGCGCCGGCGTGCCGCTGCTGGGTATCTGCGTCGGCATGCAACTGTTGTTCGATGTGGGGGAGGAGATGGGGGAGTGGCGCGGTATGGGTTTGATCGGCGGAAGAATTGTGCGCTTCAACTTCGGCCAGCGCACGCATGATCAGGTTGGTGGAATCAGCATCAACCATGACGCCGATCATTCGCAGATCGTCAACCTGAAAGTACCCCATATCGGCTGGAACCAGATAGACCCGACGCAGACGCATCCGCTGTTAAGCAAGGTTCAGCCGGGCAGTTACGCCTACTTCGTGCACTCGTATCACCCGCTGGTCGATGATAAAAGCTGCGTTATCGCCACAACCCATTATGGATATGACTTTCCGTCAGTCGTGGCATCCGGCAATATCTGGGGCATCCAGTTCCATCCGGAAAAAAGCCAGGACACCGGGTTGCAGATGCTGCGCAATTTCGCGGAGGCGGCCTGATGTTTACTGTTTACCCGGCTATTGACCTCATGAGCGGGAAGGTGGTGCGTCTGCGCCAGGGCGACCCATCGCAGCAGACCACTTATTCAGAGGATCCTATCGCTATCGCCAACCGCTGGGCGAGCGAAGGCGCGGCGTGGTTGCATGTCGTCAATCTGGACGGCGCATTCAATGACATCGCGACAGCGCGCGCCAATCGCCAAACGTTAACTTCCATCGCCGCCGCCGTAAAAATCAACATCCAGTTTGGCGGCGGGTTGCGATCGATATCCGATGTCAAAGCTGCTTTTGATTCGGGCGCAAACCGCGTCGTTCTCGGCACAGCCGCCGCCGAGGATCCGCGCCTGGTCTCGGATACGCTCGCGCGATACGGCGCGGAACGCGTGGTGATCGGCCTCGATTCGCGCGACGGCATGATCGTAACGCGCGGCTGGAAGCAGCCCACCCCCCTGACTGCCGCTGAACTGGGCGCGCGCATGTGCGAGATGGGTGTCATTCACGCGCTTTACACGGAAGTCGGGCGCGATGGCATGATGAGCGGCCCGGCCGCCGAATTGACCGGAGCGTTGGCGCAACTGACAGGGCTGCATGTCATCGCTTCCGGCGGCGTGCGCAACCTGGACGATATCAAGGAAGTTCTGCAGTACGCCGCACGCGGCGTCAGCGGCGTGGTTGTCGGCAGATCCCTGTACGAAGGTACGCTTTCGCTTCGTGAAGCCTTGGAAGCCGCTAAAGGATACTAATGCTGGCAAAACGCATCATCCCCTGTTTCGATGTAGCAAACGGTCGCGTCGTAAAAGGCGTGAATTTCGTCAACCTGCGCGACGCGGGCGACCCGGTTGAGCAAGCGCGCGTCTATAACGACGAACGCGCCGACGAACTCGTCTTCCTCGATATCATGGCATCGCACGAAGGGCGCGGCACCACGATCGAAATGGCGCGCCGTGTGGCGGACGAGGTATTCATTCCGTTTACCATCGGCGGCGGCGTTCGCCAGCCGGAAGACTTCCGCGAACTGCTCCTGGCAGGCGCAGACAAGATCAGCATCAACAGTTCAGCCGTGCGAAACCCAAACCTGATCAACGAAGCGGCCGTTCGTTTTGGCGCACAGTGTGTGGTAGTCGCCATTGATGCGAAGGCAGACAGTTCGATCAATGGCTGGCGCGTGTATCTGAACGGCGGGCGTGTGCCAACCGACCTGGACGCCGTCAAGTGGGCAATCGAGGCCGAACAGCGCGGCGCGGGTGAGATTCTATTGACAAGCATGGATACCGACGGCAGGCAGGATGGGTATGACTTGCCGTTGCTGCACGCACTGAGCCATGCGGTGAGCATCCCAGTGATTGCTTCGGGCGGCGCCGGAAAACTTCAACATTTCCTGGAAGCAATACAGGCGGGCGCCAGCGCGGTGCTGGCCGCATCCGTATTCCACTACAAAACGTTCAGCGTCGGCGAAGTGAAACAATACCTGGCCGCGCACGGTGTTCCCGTAAGGCTCTGAGTAGAAACAGCGCAGCTATAATCGGCGGAATGTCCAGTTCATTGAAATTCGAGGCTGATGGACTGATACCAGCCATTATCCAGGATGCCGTCACCGGCCGCATCCTTATGCTTGGATGGATGAACGAAGAGTCCTTGGCGCTGACGCGCGAGCAGGGAGAGGTGTGGTTCTTCTCGCGCAGTCGCCGTGAGCTGTGGCACAAAGGCGCAACCAGCGGTAACATCCTGCGCGTAAGCGAGTTGCGCACCGACTGTGACAGCGATGTCATCCTTGTGCGCGCCGTGCCGGCAGGTCCGACCTGTCATACCGGGCGGGAAAGCTGTTTCTGGCAGAACCTTGAGGGCAACACCATCGCCGATCCCCCACCCGCCGGCTTCATCGACGAACTGGCAGGTATCATAGCCCAGCGTCGCAATGCCTCGCCGGACGATAGTTACACGGCGCGCCTGTTCGCAAAGGGTCGCCACAAGATTGCACAGAAAGTCGGCGAGGAAGGTCTGGAAGTTGCGATGGCTGGTGTGGCGCAGGACGACAACCGTCTGATCGACGAGTCTGCTGATCTGCTCTACCACCTGCTGGTTCTGCTCGATGAGCGCGGTATTCCGCTGAAGCAGGTATTGAATCGGCTTGCCATGCGACATAGCGATAAAGAACACTCTGATAACAGGGTCCAGAGATAGTTGCCCCACCAAAGTCAATTTCTGGAATGATATCCTTCTGACGTGCACGAATCACGGCAAGGATGTACAGAGCGAACGACTCTTTGTCCTATAATCGGAACATCTTAAATCCGTTTATAAACTGTTATATTCTCAATGGCTATTCTCACCGATAAAAACACACGTTTGATCGTCCAGGGCATTACGGGCCGCGAAGGTGATTTCCACGCGCGCCAGATGCAGTCATACAGCCCCATCATTGTTGGCGGCGTTACACCCGGTAAAGGCGGCATGAAGACCGACTACGGCGTGCCGGTGTTCGACACGGTCGGGCAGGCAATCCGCGCAACCGGCGCGAATGCGTCTGTGATCTATGTGCCGGCCAGGTTCGCTCCCGATGCCATCATGGAAGCTGCCGACGCCGGCATCCATCTGATCGTCGCCATCACGGAAGGTGTCGCAGTGCAGGATATGATCCGGGTGCGCGCCTATCTGGATACCCGGGATGTCGTGCTCATCGGGCCAAATTGCCCCGGTCTGATCACGCCCGGTCAGGCCAAGATCGGCATCATCCCCTCGTCGATCTGCATGCCCGGGAATGTCGGTCTGGTGTCGCGCAGCGGCACGCTCACTTACGAAGTCATCAACGCACTCACGGAGAGCGGCATGGGGCAAAGCACCTGTGTCGGCATCGGCGGCGATCCGGTGCATGGGTTGGATTTCCTCGACGCGATCAAGATGTTCAACGCAGACCCGCAGACGGAGAAAATCGTCATGATCGGCGAAATCGGCGGGAGCGACGAGGAGCGCGCGGCTGCCTACATCAAAGAATGCGTCAAGAAGCCGATGGCCGGTTTTATCGCCGGACGCGCCGCGCCGGAAGGCAAACGCATGGGGCATGCCGGCGCCATCATCGAGGGCGGCATGGGCACGGCTGCCGGCAAGGTTCAGGCGATGCAGGCTGCGGGCATCAAGGTTGCGGATTTGCCGACGCAGATACCGGACATTCTGAGGGGTTAACGGGAAGTAGAGATCAATGAGAAGAGAGATTGGAGATTAGAGATTGGAGGTTCAGCATCTCCAATCTCCAATCTCTAATGTGGGCTACTTTTCCTCTTTATAGAGTACGTGCTTGCGCAGAACGGGGTCGTACCGGCGAACCTCAAGCCGGGATGTATCGTTCTTGCGATTCTTCTCCGACCAGTACACGTGACCGCTCTCGCTGCTCTTCAGCTTGATGACCACACGATTACCCTTCTTTTTAGCCATTTTTTACCTCCACCTCATCCGCTGCTCCGGACACGCCCGCCTTCAGCGGTGTCTGCCGGAGAACTCACGGATAAAGATCGATTTACATCCAGGTTGGCGTTGCGCCCGCAATGGGCAGCAATGCCAGGTGACGCGCGCGCTTGATGGCGCGGGCAAGTAAACGTTGATTCTTGGCATTCAGGCCGGAACGTCGACGCGGCAGTATCTTCCCCTGCGGATTCACATAGCGTCGCAGTTTCTCATAATCCTTATAATCCGGAACCGTGCCAGTCGTAGCAAACTCGTCAACCCGCTTAGGGCGCACTGCATTGCGGTCGTAGCTGTTGGCATTGTTTCGGTATGGCCGCTTGCTTCTGCCGCGCGACGGCTGAGAATCGGAACCGCCCTCATCGTCGGCGATGTTCGCATTTGGGATATTATCTTCCACTGCTGCTCCTTGATCTGTTGTTCACGTTATGAATAATGCGCTCCATATCGAGCAAGGCATTTTACCACCTTTCAGCGCATATCGGGCGCGTTGGGTGCGACACAGAATTTTGCAAGGGGTGACAAACCGGGGTGTGATGAGTTGGGCTTGATGGAGTGAGGGTGGCGAGGTAGAGTAGCAGTATGAAACAGGACTTTGACCAGGGTTGGAGCGTTGCGATGGCCGAAATAGCCAGTGGGATGAAAGAATGGCGACTGGCGCATCCGCGGGCGACAATGTACGAGATCGAAAGCGAGACGGAACGGCGCTTGGCGAAGCTGCAAGCACAGAT
>JAMCQN010000146.1 GCA_023382055.1 Chloroflexota bacterium | reverse complement strand
CACGCGCGAAACCGGCCAAGGCCGGTTAATCCACCGTAACGCGCCTCGGCGCGTTTCGCTCTTGCCAGCCTGTGGTTTCAACCACAGGCGTTAGCGCGCCGATTGCGCCGGTCAGCCACCGAATGAATTCGGCGTCTGACACGCGCGAAACCGGCCAAGGTCGTTAATCCACCATAAACGCGCCGAGGCGCGTTTCGCTGTTGTCTGCCTGTGGTTTCAACCACTGGCAGAATTACCGCGCCGATTGCGCCGCCCGTTCCAGCGCCTTGGCCTCGATCCAGTCGCGGTCTTCGATCTTGCGCAGGTAGGGATTGAACAGTCCCGCCACACACCATACCGCCAGGATGATGCCCAGCGCCGCCACAATCGCGCCGGGGTCGAACCGGCTGGCCAGCGCGCCCATCAGGAAGCTGCTGGCCGGCCAACTGAACTGCGCGATCAGCCGGCGCACGGAGAACACGCGCCCCTGCAGTTCGCGCGGCGTCTGGGTCTGCCAGATTGTCTGCGAATGGGCGTTGAGAATGGGGGTCATGCCTGCGCCTATTGCCATGAAAACCGCCGCCGCGTAGAGCGTGCCGGACAGGCCGAACAACACCGTCGCCACGCCTTCGACGATCAACGGAACCAGCACGCCGAACACGCGCCGTCGTTTCAGACCGCCCCACGAGGTGATGAACAGGCCGCCCAGCAGGCCGCCGATGCTGGCCGCCGTGGTGACCAGCGCCAGCGCGGTCTCCATCTGAAATCCGTGCACACTCCAGTCCGGCGCCAATTGAAACTTGACGATCAGGGGCGCCAGGATCTGCGAGCCGCCCACGAAGTTTGCAACGGTGAACGTGCCCAGCAGCCACAGGAACGACCGCCGATGCCAGATATAGACGATGCCTTCCTTGATGTCCGCCCAGAGTGACTTCTGTTTCCCGTCATGACCCTTCAGGTCGGTACGCACCGGCGAGGGGATAAATAGAAACAGGGGGATCAGCGCGGCGATGAAGAAGGTGACGCCGTCCATGCCGATAGCCAGCATGGTGCCGTCTGGGATCTGCGCCAAGAAGGAGACGAGTGCCGGGAGTTGGCCGCCGCGCGCCAGAACGGGCAGGGCGATCAACATAGCCGCGACGCTGGGCGCCAGCACGCCGGATAGCGCCCAGATCGTCTGCATCATGCCGTTGGCGCGCGGGAGCTTCTCTTCCGGCACGAGCATGGCATACGACGTGTCGAAGGCGGCATTGTGAAACGCGCCGAAGATCGACGAGAGCACGCCGATGACGATCAGCCACAGGATATTCAACTGGCGCGCGGCGATCAGCAGCACTGTCAGGACGCTGACACAGCCGTTGGGGAAGTCCATCGCCATCATGATGCGCTTGCGGTCGTGGCGGTCGACGAAAGCGCCGGCAATCGGCGCGCCGAACACCACCGGGATAGCGAACGACAGGTTGAACGCCGAGAGCGCCCAGGCCAGTTCGGCCTTCTGCGACGGGTCGGGGTACAGCCCGGTTGTCAGCCAGATCGTGATGGCAAAGCCGGTCAACGCGCTGCCGATGACCGACACCGATTGTGTGACCCACACGATGAGGAACGTGCGCCAACCGTTGGGGGGCGCCTGATAGGGGGTAGTCTGGCTCATACGGCTCCAAAGATGGTCGGATCAATCTCGCGCTCAGTCTGCGTCAACAGGTTGCGATGTATTGGGACCTTGAACGTAGGAGGGCGCCCTGAACACGGCCACGAACAACCCATAGATATCGCCGCCCGGGTCGGGCGGTTCGGCGATCAGGTCGTTGACCAGTGCCTCCACGCGCATGGCGTACCCTTCGGCGCGCGCGGCGGAAAGCCGCATATGCGGGAAAGCCAGCATACCGCGGGCATCCGGTTGGCTGCCGGCTTCGATGTACTCGTCGCGCGCCTTGCTGAAGAAATCCAGCGCCACCGGCAGCGGGCCGACGACATCGGGCGGCAGGTCGTTAGTCGAAGATGCGGCGGTGCGCGTGTAATAGCTGGCTACGATGCCGCGCATCAGCCGCCGCGCCGCTACCTGCACCAGCCCGGCATCCTCCAGCACGTGCAGATGATGCCCGATGGCGCCTGGTGTGGCGCCCAGCCGTTCGGCGATCTGTTTGGCTGTGGCAGGCTGGTGCTGCACGATGCCCAGGATTTTGGTGCGCATCGCGTCGCTGATGGCCTTGAACTGCTGTTCGGTGTTGATGACGCGCCGCAACGGCAGTTCCGGCATCGTCACCGGCACACTCTCCGCCAGGATGGGCGGTTCGTCCGCGGTTATGTTGTCACTTGTCTCTACCATTTATGCTCCATGCGACGTAATTCAGGTACATGCGGTATCTCGTTTACGTACTGGATTTATAGTACGTAATGTTTATTCTGTCAATAGGTGTGGAAACGTCATGCCCGCGGATGCGGGTATCCGGCGCTTATGTCGCATCCGCACCCACGCAGCATAGCCGGTGTTTCTATATGTGACCGTCCTCCTGACAACCGGCGGACCACGCCGCTCAGTCACGGCCATGGAACAAAACAATGAAAATTCTGCTGGTTTACCCCGAATTCCCCGACACCTTCTGGAGCTTCAAACATGCGCTGAAGTTTGTCCATAAGAAAGCCGGCGCGCCGCCGCTGGGTCTGTTAACGGTGGCGGCCCTGCTGCCCGCCGAATGGGAAAAGCGCCTGGTTGACTTGAACGTCGAAACCTTGACTCAGGCGGATCTGGCATGGGCCGACTACGTTTTCCTGAGCGCCATGGTCGTGCAGCGCGAATCGGCGCGTGCGATCATCTCGCGCTGCAAGGCCAGCGGTGCGAAGGTCGTAGCCGGCGGGCCGCTCTTCACCATGGAACACGAGCAGTTCCCCGAGGTGGACTATTTCGTGCTGAACGAAGCCGAACTGACGCTGCCCCCGTTTCTTGACGATCTGGCTCACGGGCGCGCCCAGCGTACCTACACCACGACCGAGTATCCGGACATCCGGCAAACCCCGGCGCCCCTGTGGCATCTGGCGAATCTGAAGCACTACGATACGGTCAGCATCCAGTTCTCGCGCGGCTGCCCTTTCAACTGCGATTTTTGCAACGTAACATCGCTGCTGGGCCATCGCCCGCGCACCAAGACCGCCGCGCAGATCGTCGCCGAGTTGGACAGCCTGTACGCCCTGGGTTGGCGCAGGAACGTGTTCTTCGTCGACGACAACTTCATCGGCAACAAGAAGCAGATCAAGACCGAGGTGCTGCCGGCGCTGATCGAGTGGCGCAAAGGCAAGGTCGGCATGTCGTTCAACACGGAAGCCTCGATCAACCTGGCTGACGATCCAGAGCTGTTGAGACTCATGGCCGATGCCGGGTTCGACACGGTCTTTGTCGGCATCGAGACGCCCAACGAGGCCAGCCTGACCGAGTGCAGCAAGTCGCAAAACAAAGGGCGGGATCTGGTAGAGAGCGTCAAACGCATGCAGCGCGCCGGCCTGCAGGTGCAGGGCGGCTTCATCGTCGGGTTTGATCATGATTCCGCTTCGATCTTCCAGCAGCAGATCGACTTCATCCAGAAGAGCGGCATCGTCACCGCCATGGTCGGGCTGTTGCAGGCCCCTCCGGGGACGCGCCTGTTCGACCGCATGAAGCAGGAAGGCCGGCTGGTGGACAGCATCTCCGGCGACAATGTAGACGGCTCGACCAATATCATCCCTGCGATGGGGCTGGAACCGCTGCGGGAAGGCTATCGCAAGCTGCTCAGCCAGATATACTCGCCGCAGGAATACTACGCGCGGGTGATGACCTTCCTGCGCGAGTACAAGCCGCCTAAGGTCAGGTTTCCGCTGGAGCCGCAGTACATCCTGGCGCTGGGGCGCTCGATCCACCAACTGGGAATTCGCGGCGTCGAGCGCGCCCAGTACTGGCGACTATTCTTCTGGACCTTGTTCCGCAAACCGCGCCTGTTCCCTGTGGCGATCACGCTGGCCGTCTATGGTTTCCATTTCCGCCAGGTGGTGGAACTGCATGTGATGTAGATGGTGGCTGGACGGATGTCGTGGTAATACGCATCCGTCCAGTTATTTCGTGACAATCAACTCCTGCTGAATCACTGCCGCATCGCTACGCGTCCAATAAAGGGTCAAGATGAGTCACCAGTTTGGTTATCAGATATGAAAGAGACTTGGAGGCCGAGTTGTTGTCTTGTTAGCTCAATTTCCAACTGTTTAATCGTTTTTTGTTCGATATCACTCGCCATATCCTTCTTCTCAAAGGCAGCCAGCACCAATTCACCTATTTCTCTTTGAACCTCTATAGGGGCATTCGGTATCCATACTTCTTTTGTGTCAGTGTCGGTGATTTCATCCACAACACCACCATAGACCTTTGACTTAATCTGGTGCTGTCCATACGGGGTCATCAAGAATAACGCTATATAGCCAGGGTGAGCGATATTCCAATCGGCAATGATACGGAGCAAGTGTTCCGACGCGCCCCATTTATCACGTAATGATGAAACCAATCCGATCTTTCCAATCGTGCCGGAACGAGTAAGCAGGATGTATCCCATCCGAACCATACACTGCTCGATGTCTTTTTCATTAGCTTTTTTGGAGATATATTTCAGATCATAAGGTATATTTTGAGACAGGTGTGAGCCCTGTAGAAATGGTATTCCATATTCTTTCTGGACATATACTCGCTTAAATCGGTTGGGAATGAAAATATCTTTAACCAGTCTGCCCAATTGGATAGGGGGATATTGGGCATGGTTCAAGATCTCTATCGCAATCTTTGCAGTAGGCGCATGGAAGGAAGCATCAAACCTATTGATCAGATCATTTGTTTGTATAGAAAACGCCTTTGGATGGGGCATGTTAACAGTCTGGTTGGGCGTATCAACAAAATCCAGGTATGGAACATCCACCAAATCGAATCGTTTTAAACCTAAACGTTCATGGAGCAGTTGATCAGCCTCATCCAATAATCGGTTAGCTTCATCTCGTAGTTCATATGCCTGGGAAATTTGGGAGTGTATTAATAGTTGTTCATGCTGTGAGAGAAGTGGGATCGATACATCAGCGATCTGATGAGGTTCTAGATGTTTAATCGCTGAACCATATTGATCTTTTGCGATAAGTGCCTGACCGATCCACGTAGAAAGAAATGCGTAAATATATCCAATGGGGTACTGTATGCTAGGAACAATGCGAATTAGATCGTGGGTTAGGAAGAAACGTTCCAACCGCTTTGTAGTCAGAAGTACGCGTCCTACTGACCCTGATGACGAAACTAATAACCAGCCCTGTTTAACAAAGTGATCTTTCGGTTTTTGGGGAGCATGGTCTTGTGCAATGTATTTGTCACTGTCTGGCCGAAAATCCAGGGCGTCTGACGCACTCAAATAAGGCCAGCCGCTCTTCACATTAGTCGCATAGATGCGTTTGAAACGACCGAGGATAAATAAGTCTGACACTACTTCATGAAGCGGTTTTGCTTCATATCCGCAATCCCGTACAACTTGTTTTGCTGCGACGACCTTTTGCGCATAGTAACCGCCATCTAGCCTTTGTTCACCTTCATAAAGCCAATGGGAAGCAACAAGTGATATTGGGATAGATACCCACCATCCCAATCTGGTAAATTCCTCCCGGCGCTCTTCATACCCAGGAAGAAGCTGAGGTTGTAATTTTTGCTGTTTGCTTTTATCCATTCAGCCACCTCATTCTTTCTGGTTCATGTACCCATTCCCTAAAGTATCGAACAACTTCTGGAAGCTGGTCGAATTTTTCAAAAACTTTCTGCTGTCGGTGTTCGGTGACAAATAAGCCCTGAGCGTTTCGGCGTGTAATTTGTATGGTTTCTTCATATTCGATCAGATCGCCCTCCGGAGTTCTTAGGTGTCATGTCTCACGACATCGTGTCCCATTTTCCGACAATGTTAATTTGACATATGTCTCACAACATCGTGTCCATTTTCCGTCGGTATGAGGTTCTGCGAAAGCGGTCGGCCAGTGGAACGACCGAC
>JAMCQN010000035.1:51609-89444 GCA_023382055.1 Chloroflexota bacterium | reverse complement strand
TGTCGCTTGGCTCTCCCAATCCAGCAGTCGATCTATCTCCTGCTCCATCGCCGCCATCAACTTCGCCTTTATTTCTGCTTTCGTTTTCGCCATACCCCTAAGTTTGCCACTTTTGCGAAATGCACCCTCGATAGCCTGCTGCCTTGCGGACTCTCACACGCGACCCTATAATCATGTTGCGGGTGTGAAGGAAACGCACAGCAAGGTTTAACATGCCAGCCTCATCCAATTGTCCCAAACCCCGGTTTGCCACAAGCCTGATAATGCTCAAACCAATCAATGGAGGAAGTAGAACATGACGACTGTTTACCTCATCGCAAGCGGCGACTTACGCCTGTCAGCCAACCAGGTGTGCTGGCCGGCGCAGGAAGCCATGGAGAAGCAAATCGTTGAGGCGGTAAAACGCGAAGGCGCCACGATTAAGCGCGGTCACCCTTATGACCCGGTCAAGAAACATGGATTTATCGACAGCCAGAAGTACGGTATGGAAGTGTTTCGCTCTATCCCCGAGGATGCGCCTGTTATCGTCGCCGAGGCGGTCTGGCAATATACCCACCACGTGCTGCCCGGGCTGTCCACACACAAAGGCCCTATCCTGACCGTCGCCAACTGGAGCGGCGAATGGCCCGGCCTGGTCGGCATGCTCAACCTCAATGGCTCTTTGACCAAGGCCGGTGTGAAGTACGGCACCCTGTGGAGCGAGGATTTCACCGACGAATTCTTCAAAAAGGGCCTGCGCACATGGCTGCAGAAGGGCAAAGTGACGCATAAGACGCCGCAGGTACATCCCTACGATGCCGCGACGGCTCCGGCGACAGCCGTGAGAGTCGGCGTGAAAGTGGCCCAGGATTTGCGCAAGAACAAAGCCATCATGGGCATCTTCGACGAGGGCTGCATGGGCATGTACAACGCCTTGATATCCGACGAAATGCTCATGTCCACCGGCGTATATAAGGAGCGCCTGAGCCAGTCAGCGCTTTATTACAAGGCGACCACGGTCAGCGAAGATGAGGCGCGCGGCGTTTACCGGTGGCTGCTGGATAAGGGTCTGAAATTCAAACTGGGCGCCGACGAGGCTACCGAGTTGACCGAGCAGCAGGTGTTGGGCCAGTGCCGCATGTACATCGCCGCGGTGCGCATCGCCGGCGAATTCGGCTGTTCGGTGGTCGGCATCCAGTACCAGCAAGGGCTGAAGGACCTGGCGCCGGCTTCCGACCTGGTTGAGGGTTTGTTGAACAACGTCGATCGCCCCCCGGTGATGGATGAGCAGGGCCATGAGTTGTTCCCCGGCGAGGCGATACCTAACTTCAACGAGGTGGACGAGTGCGCCGGGCTGGATGGCCTGGTCACCTATCGGTTGTGGCGCAAG
Organism: Chloroflexota bacterium; assembly: GCA_023382055.1. Classification (GTDB taxonomy): domain Bacteria; phylum Chloroflexota; class Anaerolineae; order J036; family Brachytrichaceae; genus CAIXPS01. The sequence goes on along the minus strand of JAMCQN010000035.1, from coordinate 88,075 downwards.
CTGGGTTTGCCGCCAGAGAACACCCTGCACGACGTGCGCTGGGGCCGCCAGTACAACGGGCCGAGCAATGGCAAAAAGCTGAACGACTTCGTATGGGTGTTCGAGATTTCCGGCGCCGCCCCGGCGGCACACTTCATCGGCGGTTATGCCGGCGCCGTGAGCGAGCGCCAGCCCGCCATGTACTTCCCCAGGGGCGGCGGATCGCTCAAGGGCATCAGCAAGCCGGGCTGGGTGGTCTGGAGCCGCGTCTTTGTCGCTGACGGTCGGTTGAATTGCGACATCGGCCTGGCTGAATCCGTGCAACTCCCGCTAGAGGAAACCGAAGAGCGCTGGCGGCTGACGACGCCGGAATGGCCGATTATGCACGCCGTGCTCAAGGGGATCAGCCGCGACGAGTTTATGGCGCGCCACAAGGCCAACCACATCCAGGTTGCCTATGCCAATGACAAAGCCAGCGCGCGCAAGGCGCTGTATGCAAAGGCCGCCGCAATGAACGAACTGGGCATGCAGGTCGCGATCTGCGGCGATGTCTGATAGAACTATGGCTTGAATTGAACAGTCGCAATGGAACAACCCTTCCGCCTGTTTCAGGCGGGGGGTTGTCTTTATAATCAGCAACTATGCGAGAACTAACCTACACGCAAGCCTTGCGTGAAGCCCTGGCGGAAGAGATGCGCCGCGACCCGAATGTGATCATCATGGGAGAAGACATCGGCGAGTACGGCGGCGTCTTCCGCGTCACCGAGGGCCTTATTCACGAGTTCGGCCCAGGGCGAATCAAAGACACCCCCATTACCGAGTCCGCGTTCGTCGGCATGGCAGTAGGTCTGGCCATGACCGGCAAGCGGCCGCTCGCGGAGTTGATGTTCATGGACTTCGCACTGGTGTGCGCCGACCAGATCTGGAACCAGGCGGCCAAAATGCACTCCATGAGCGGCGGGCGCGTGAAGGCGCCCATGGTGATCCGCGCGCAGCAGGGCGGCGGGCGCGGCAACGGCGCGCAGCACTCGCAGTCCTTCGAGACGTTATTCACGCATATTCCCGGCATGAAGGTGTGTATTCCCTCCACGCCGCGCGACGCCAAGGGATTGTTGAAGTCCGCCATCCGCGACGACAATCCTGTGATGTTTATTGAACACAAGCTGCTCTATAACACCAGGGGGCAGGTTCCGGATGAGGAGTATACGATTCCGATCGGTCAGGCAGACGTGAAACGCGCCGGAACGGACATGACAATCGTGTCGTATTCGCGCCAGCTTTTATTTGCGTTGCAGGCGGCAGAGACGCTGCAAAAAGAGCACGGCATCTCTGCGGAAGTCATCGACCTGCGCAGCACTGTGCCGCTCGACATCGACACGGTGATCGCTTCGCTGCGCAAGACGCATCGACTGCTGGTGACGCACGAAGCCCACGCAGCCTGCGGCGTCGGAGCGGAAGTCGCCATGCAGGTCATGGAGAAAGCCTTCGATGAACTCGATGCGCCGATCGTGCGCGTAGCCGGCATGAACGTGCCGATCCCGGTGGCAAAACAGTTGGAGGAAGAGGCGCTACCCCAACCGCACCATATCGTCGGTTGCGCGATCGAGTTGCTGCGGTGAAGGGGAGATTAGAGATTAGAGATTAGAGATTGGAGATTGGAGATTGGAGATTAGAGGTCGGAGGTCAGAAGCAAGAGGCTGGAAGCAAGACGTTTGACGTTTGATTCTTGACGACTGATTCCTGACGATTGACTATCGACGTTTGACAATCACCGTTTTACAAGAATTACCATGATACAAGGCATTTGGCACGTTTCGTTTACGGTTTCGAACATGGCGGCGGCGGTTAAGTGGTACACCGAAGTGCTCGGGCTGGAGTACGTTCGCGAGCAGATCCAGGAGAACGAATACACCGGCCGGCTGGTGGGCTATGAAAACGTCCGGCTGAACGTGGTGCAACTGCGCGTGCCCGGCATGCCCCTGCCCCCGCGCGCCAACCACCACGTCGAGTTGATCGAGTACGAGCGCCCGCGCGGCGTGAGTAACCTCGACCTGCAGACCAGGAATACCGGCGTGGGTCACTGGGCGTTTCTGGTCGACGACATCCACGCGGAGTTTAGCCGCATGAAGGCTTTGGGCGTGAAGTTCAAATCCGATGCGCCGGTCGCCATCGAGCACGGCGTCAATAAAGGCGGCTACGCGGTTTACTTTACTGATCCCGACGGCATCACATTTGAATTGCTTCAGCCGCCGCCATTGCCGGCACAGTGAGCTGTCGCGATATAACGACGCATCGCCAACTGGGAATCCCTGCAGCCGATGCCTGACTTATGCGGGAAGTCAGACATCGGACGGGACAGGCGCTCAGGCCATTGAGGCAGTAATCTTCTGCAGCGACTCGCGCGAAGGGCGCAGTTTCTCGTTGGGGATTTGCACCAATGGGGTATCGCCCAGGTTCTCATGCTCAGCCAGGCTTTCACGGTTGGGATTTACGTAGATCAACCCGGTGATAAACAGTTGGTTTTCACGGGCGTCCTGCAGCAGGTTCATCGCCGCATTGCGGTCAGTCGGGTCGTGGCTCTGATCCAGGTTCTTGAGCAGGATGCGCGAGCCGTCGTGCAATTCCACTTCTTTCATTTCGCCCGGCTTGAATTCCATGCGAATCTCTTCCTGAGGCGGGACAAACGTGAAATCGTTGATTCGTTCGTCGTTCGCCTTGCCCCAGCTGTAGCTCTTGGTGGATTCGTCCTTGTTGTTGAAGGTGACGCACGGGCTGATGATATCCAGCACTGCCGTACCGCCATGCGCTAGCGCCGCCTTGATCAACGCAACCACCTGCTTCGGGTCCCCTGCAAATCCACGCGCAACGAAACCGCACTCCGCTGCAATCGCCTCAAGGCACAAATCGACGGGCGGGAGATCATTGCGGCCGGCGTGCCTTAGTTCCTGGCCGATATCAGCGGTAGCCGAGAACTGCCCTTTGGTGAGGCCGTACACGCCATTGTTCTCGATGATGTACACCATGCGCAAGTTGCGGCGCAGCATGTGTTTGAAGTTGCCCAGGCCGATGCTGCCGGTGTCGCCGTCGCCGCTGACACCGATGCCATACAGCTTGTGGTTGGCAGTTAATGCGCCGGTTGCGACAGGGGCCATGCGACCATGCAGCGTGTTGATGCCAAACGAGCGGCTCATGAAATACGCCGGGCTCTTGCTGGAGCAGCCGATGCCGCTCAGCTTGATCATGCGCTCGGGTCGCACTCCCATTTCATAGCAGGCTGTGATGATCTGCGACGCAATCGAGTCATGACCGCAACCCGCACAGAGCGTAGAGTCCGCGCCCTTGTAATCGATGCGTTCAAGACCGATGATGTTGAGTTTCTTCGCCGCTGACGCGGCGCGCGCCGGGGCTTCCGACGAGGCTGCGAGTTTTACAACAGGTACAGTTGTCATCTTATCTTCTCCAGAAACTTACTGATTGGTCGCTTCTTTCTGCAAAATCGCGGAGCTGATCCAGGCTGCAGTTAAAGGCCTGCCATCATTATGATTGCACGGCTTGACGGTGGCTGCCCTGTCCAGCGCTTCCAGTTGAATTAACTGGCACATTTGCGCGTCGCTGTTCAGTTCGACCACATAGGTGCGCTTGTGCGCCGCCACGAATTCCTTAACCAAGGCGCTTAACGGCAGCGCCCGCACTCGCATGTACGAGGTCTTGACGCCTTTCGCTGCCAGCATCGCGCGCGCCTCGATAATGGCTGAGTCGGTGGAGCCGTAGCCGATAATGCCGATCTCCGCGCCTTCCACCTGCTCGACAACAGGCTGCGGCATAATCTTGCGCGCCGTCTCCTGCTTGCGCATGAGACGGGCCATATTGTTTTCCCAGTCTTCGGGGCGCTCAGACAGCCGAGCGTCGTCATTGTGGCCGGTGCCGCGGGTGAAATAGGCTGCCAGCGGGTGTTCCGTACCGGGCAATGTGCGCCATGCGATGCCGTCGCCATCCACATCCTTGTAGCGTTTGAAACCGCCGAATCCCAGCTTATTGAGGTCCTCGATGCTAAGCACCTTGCCGCGGTCGATTGGCTCTTCGGGATAGTCGAACGGCCTGGTCATCCACTGGTTCATACCCAGATCCAGGTCGCTCAAAACAAACAGGGGCGTTTGCAGCCGTTCTGCGAGGTCAAATGCGCGCCAGCCGAATTCGAAGCACTCATACACCGAGCCCGGCAGCAGGCACGGATGCTTGCTGTCGCCATGGCCCAGGTAATGCACTTTAATCAGGTCGCCCTGCGACACTTTGGTCGGCATGCCCGTGCTGGGCCCCATGCGCTGAACATCCCAGATCACGGCGGGAATATCCGCAAAGTAACCGTACCCGGTGAACTCCGCCATCAGCGAGATGCCCGGCCCCGATGTAGAGGTCATCGAACGTGCGCCGGCCCATCCTGCGCCGATTACCATGCCCAGCGCAGCCAGTTCGTCCTCCGCCTGGATGATGGCATAAGTCGGCTTCTTAGTCTCCGGATCGACACGGAGGCGCGGTAGAAACTCATTCAACGCATCAGCCACGCCGGTGGCGGGGGTGATCGGGTACCAGGCTGCAAACTGCACACCGCCGTAGATCGCACCGAGGGCGGCCGCAGTGTTGCCGTCAACCATGATCTGCCCGTCCGTCAGTTTCAATTGCTCAACCTTGAACGGGTCGCTCTTGGGCAGGTTCGCCTGCGCCCACTCCGCTGCCAGCCGCACGACCTTCATGTTGGAATCGACCGGCTTGCGCCTGCCGCGGAAGTGATACATCAGGGCGGCTTCAATATCGTCGAGGCTGATGCCGAGTATCTGCGCCAATGCGCCGACATAGACCATATTGGCGACATAGGAGCGCAACTTAGGGTCAGGCTCGTTCTCGCTCGAAAGCTTCTTCACCGGGATAGGATAGTAGGACAAATCCGTGCGATTGAGGGGTATTTTGATGTCATCCGCGTATATGAATACGCCGCCCGGCGGCGCCGTCTGGTGATCTTCAATCGCGGTGACGGGGTTCATCGCAACGACGATCTCCGTGAGCGGTCGGCGGGCAATATAATTGTCTTTGCTCACGCGTATGGTATACCAGGTGGGCATGCCCTGGATGTTGGAGGGGAAAACGTTCTTCCCGCTGACCGGGATGCCCATTTTGAACAATGCGCGCAACAGCGTGGTGTTCGCCGTCTGGCTCCCGGACCCATTCTTAGTTGCGACGCTGATCGAAAAATCGTTCACGACCGGCGCCCTGCCGTCACCGGGCGCTCCCCCGAACGCCGTCCTGGGCGTGTTTTGTATTTCGGCCACACTCATTGCACTTATCTCCTTGGTTCCTATCTAGTAGATACGGAAAGTAATTCAACTCATATCGGCAAACAGCGCCGCATCGGCCAGCGGCCGTTCCGGAACTGCATGCGGGTGCGTGCTCTCGCGATTGCGCAGCAGGGCGGTATGCTGCACGAGCAGTTGATAGCCCTTGTCAAAATCGCCGGCAATGATCGCATTCACGATATTTTCGTGATAGGTCCATACCTCGCGCAGGTAGGTGTAATCCGAAAATACGCTCAACCCGACAGCCTCGTAGGCTTCCCAATATGCTTCCAGTAACCCCTTGACGAAGGGGTTCTGCAGCCGGCCGTAAATGGTGAGATGCAGATCGCGGTGCTCGGGTTGCGGGATGCGGATGGGGTGACCGTTGAGCTTCGCCCAGGCCTTGTCAATCAGGTCGCGCAGGTGTTCGAAGTCTTCCTGGTTCAGTTGCTTCACGGCGTCATACCAGAAAGCGGCCTCTACGCGGTTGCGCAACATATTGAACGCGTCGAACTGAGCAGGATCAAGCGCCAGCGCATACAACACACTGAAACGCACGGCCGGCATGAATGTGTATTCTTCGAGCCGAATGCCGCTGCGCGTGCGCACGTCCACAAGGCCCAGCGTGCGCGCGACTTCCAATTGTTCGCGCAGTTTGCCTACGCTGATCTTCAATTCGGTGCTGATGACGTCCAATGCGGGAAGGCGGTCTCCCGGCTGAAAGCCTCGGTCGACGATGTAACGCAACAGGGCGGAGTCTATCTTTTCAGTCAACATTACTGCCAACTCAGATTGATCGTATTTATTGAATCAATCGGTTTAATCATACAACGATGGGTTTACTTTGTCAACTTGGATTTACCGGCGGCGGCCACTGATGGGCAACCCCCTGATGAACCCGGCGTCTGGCGCCGGCGAAACCAGCCAAGGCCGGTTCCCGCCACTAACGCGCCTCGGCGCGTTTTGCGTGTCAGCCGTGAATTCATTCACGGGCCATCCTTCGACTCCGCTTCGCTCCGCTCAGGATGCCTGTCAGCGCCGCTCCCAATGAGCCATCCTTCGTCCTTCGTCTCCGCTCAGGAGCGGGCGACCACATCATCATGGGCTTCCACATTTCGAATCTGGCCGCCCTTCGCTCAGGATGCGCGACGCCAGCCACCGGATGAACCCGGCGTCTGGCACAGGCGAAACCAGCAAGGCCGGTTCCCGCCACGAACGCGCCTCGGCGCGTTTTACGTGTCAGCCGTGAATTCATTCACTTCTTCGATATGCGTGTTGACAGCCGCCGGGCGCGGGTGTAACATAGCGTCACTTTCTAGAACATTTGTTCGGTGCGGCCGCTTTGCATCCCTTGGGCTGGCTCATCGAGGGAAAGGCGCGCATCAGGCTGGACTATGGAACCCGATCACATCATTATTCGCGGTGCGCAACAGCACAATTTGAAAAATATCGACGTCAGCATCCCGCGATACAAGCTGGTGGTACTGACCGGCGTCAGCGGCAGCGGCAAGTCTTCACTCGCCTTCGATACGATCTACGCAGAAGGGCAGCGCCGCTATGTGGAAAGCCTGTCGTCGTACGCGCGCCAGTTCCTCGGCCAGATGGAGAAGCCCCGCGTGGACTATATCGGCGGGCTCAGCCCGGCGATATCCATCGAGCAGAAGGTGGTGAGCAAAAATCCACGTTCCACGGTCGGCACGGTGACTGAGGTGATGGATTACCTGCGCGTGTTATACGCGCGCATCGGCGCCGCCCACTGTCCGCAATGCGGCCGTGTGGTGCAGGCGCAGAGCGCACAGCAGATTGCCGACCAACTGGCGCAACAACCTCCCGGGACGCGCATGCAATTACTCGCACCGCTCGTGCGCGAAAGAAAGGGGACGCAAACCGACGTCATCGAGCAGGCGCTGAAGGACGGTTATACGCGCGCGCGCATCGACGGCAGCGTGGTTGATCTCAGCGCCAAATTAGCGCTGCAGAAGACGAAAAAGCACACCGTCGAACTGGTCGTCGATCGCCTGGTGGCGCCGGCGAAAGGGGATGACGTTTGGGGCGCTTTCGCAGCGCGGTTGGTGGATTCGGTGGAAACCGCACTGCGCGCGAGTAAAGGATTGATCGTCGTCGATTTGTTGAATGGCGAGGAGATCATGCTGAGCGAGCAGAACGCCTGCCCGCACTGCGGCATCAGCTTTCCCGACTTATCGCCGCAGACTTTCAGCTTCAACTCGCCATTGGGGATGTGCCCGGACTGCAACGGACTCGGCGCTCAGATGGCGGTTGATCCCCAACTCATCATCACCGATCCCACTGTCTCTGTGCTGGACGGCGCGCTCAAATGGTATGGCGACCTGCGCAGGAAAAAGCGCAACTGGCAGATCAACCATCTGAAAACCCTGGCGGCGCACTACAAAGCCGATATCGAGAAACCGTGGAGGGACCTGCCGAAGAAATTCCGCGACGTGGTTCTGTACGGTTCGGGCGAAGAGAAGATCCATTTCGAGTGGAAAAACGAGGGCAAGGACAGCACCTGGGCCGGCGAGTCCAACCGCCCCGAGAAAGGCATCATCTTCCACATCAACCGCCTGTTCCGCCAGACGCAGTCTGAATGGACTAAACGCTGGTACTTGAGTTTCATGAGCCAGCAACCCTGCCCCACCTGCGGCGGAGCGCGCCTGCGCCCTGAGGCGCGCACGGTGACCGTCGGCGGAAAAACCATCACCGAAGTCGGCGCCATGGCCATCGACGAAGCGTATGCCTGGGTGGTCGGCCTGTATGGCGGCCCGGAGCCGGAGTATGGGAGCCAGTCAGGGGATAACCATGCGCCATCGATTTATCAACGCCCGTCGTCCAACGGCCACAGGTCCCGGGTAGAACCGTTGACCGGGGAGAAACTTCAGATCGCCGGAGAGGTGTTGAAGGAAATCCGCGACCGGTTGCGCTTCATGCTCAACGTCGGTCTGCACTACCTGACGCTGGATCGACCGGCGCCGTCATTATCGGGCGGCGAAGGGCAACGCATCCGCCTGGCCAGCCAGATTGGTTGCGGGCTGGTCGGCGTGCTGTACATTCTTGACGAACCCTCGATCGGCTTGCATTCGCGCGACAATCGCGCGTTGCTCAATACGCTGCTGCAACTGCGCGACATGGGCAACACGGTGCTGGTTGTTGAACACGACGCCGAGACGATGCTGCATGCCGACTGGCTGGTTGACCTCGGCCCCGGCGCAGGAGTACTCGGCGGGCGCGTGATTGCGGCAGGCACTCCAGCAGAAGTCGCTGCGAATCCGGATTCACTCACCGGCAAGTACCTGAGCGGCAAGCTGCAGGTCACCGCTCCCAACAATTCGCAGCGCCGCCCGACCAACGGCAAGTGGTTGACGCTGAAAGGCGCTCGTACACACAACCTGAAGAACCTGTCGGTGCGCATCCCGCTCGGGGTGATGACCTGCATTACAGGCGTCAGCGGCAGCGGAAAAAGCAGCCTGATTACCGAGACGCTGCATCCCGCGCTGGCAAAGGCGCTCAACGGCGCGCAGAGCCAGCCCGGGCCTTACGAAGCGTTGGGTGGGCTTGAGCATCTGGACAAGGTGATCGACATCACCCAGGAGCCGATCGGACGCACGCCGCGCTCCAATCCGGCCACCTATGTCGGCCTGTTCGATGAAATCCGCCGGGTTTTCGCCGCCACTCCGGAGGCAAAAGCGCGCGGATACGGCATCGGGCGTTTCAGTTTCAACGTCAAAGGGGGGCGCTGCGAGGCGTGCCAGGGCCACGGCCAGAAGCGCATCGAGATGCATTTCCTGGCCGATGTATGGGTGACCTGCCAGGAGTGCAAAGGCTCGCGCTTCAACCGCGACACGCTGGCGATCACTTATAAGGGCAGGAATATCGCCGAAGTGCTGGATATGGATGTGCAGGAAGCCCTGCAGTTCTTCTCCGCATTCCCGGTTATCGCGCGCCAGTTGCAGACGCTGCATGATGTCGGGCTGGACTACGTCAAGCTGGGGCAGAGCGCGACCACCCTGAGCGGCGGCGAAGCGCAGCGCGTCAAGCTGGCTAAGGAACTGAGCCGCGCCGATACCGGCCGCACCATCTACATACTTGATGAGCCCACCACCGGATTGCACTTCGCCGATATCCAACACCTGCTGGATGTGCTGCACCGGTTGGTGGATCAGGGCAACACCGTCATCGTCATCGAACACAATCTCGACGTGGTGAAGACAGCAGACTGGATCATTGACCTGGGCCCGGAAGGCGGCGCGCAAGGCGGATACATCATCGCCGTAGGCACGCCGGAGGAAATCATTCAAGAGCCAAACAGCTACACAGGGCGGTTCCTGAAACAGATGCTGACCGCCCATTACCCCATTACGATTCCATGATCCCAGCAGTGCACTGAGTGTGACCATGCGTCATCGGGTTTCAAGATGGATTGCCCGTGCGGTGCGGGCGTAACCTCAACGTGAGACTCGCGACAACGTCATAGCGGGTAAAAGCCGGGACGGAGCCATGAAACCGTCCCGGGTCGCATGAAGACTGAGCCTTGTTCAGAGAGCTCAGGGTTTGAGGATGATGGGTATATAGGCCTTGTAGCCTAGCGCAAAGACGGACAGTTGACTCACATTATTTACACCGACCACATCGTTTGTCGTGCTTGTGATGGCTATTGTGCTGGTCAGCCAACCACCGATACCTGTATTCTTCTTCTCGACAAAGACAATCATCCCATTGGCGCCCGGGGCAAGTGTCGGGGTGAACCACGTCAGGGCGCCAACCGTGCTGGTTGGGCCTGACATACCCGGTATCGATCCGACTTGCCCCTGGAAGGTCAGACTGATTGGCAGCGAATCGGTTATGCTGACGTTGTTGGCGACGCTTGGCCCCGCATTGGTGTAGAAGACGGTATAGGTCACGTCTGCGGTCGTGCTGATCCACGCCGCCTGCATTAGGATCTGCAGGTCAGCCTGCGTGCTTACGGTCGCCGCGACCAAGGCTGTATTGTTGACCAGGTTCACATCGGGTGCTGCGGTCGTAATCGCCACCGAGCTAGTGATCATCGTGCCGCTGGGCAGGTTATTGCTGAGAACACCCGTAACCGTAATGATTCCCGGCTGGTTGCCGGGGAGGTTCTGCACATTCCAGGCGAGTGGCGCATTGCTCGTCTGGGTAATGACGGCGCCGCTATTGGAGATGCTGAGATTAGCGACGCCGACGGGCATATCGTCGGTGATAACGACGCCGTTGGCCATGGCATCACCCCCGTTTGTGAAGCTAACCGTGTAGGTAATCGCGCTGCCGGCAAGTATGCTTAACGGTCTGACGGACGTATTGACACTCAGATCGACGACGGGCGTCTGGGCCTCGTAGGCGCCGATGTCACAGAACGGACTGGTCACGCCAGGGCGGGGCGCGCCGCGCTGATCGATTGTGGGCGCGCCGGCGCAAGTTCCCCCGTCAATGGCCTGGCTGCCGGGCATCAGCCTGAAAGTTGGCGTTGAGCCGGGCGCGTTGAGTTGCAGCGAGCCTAATACCGGCAAGGCATTGACGAGAGAATGCTTCGCACTGCTGAAACCGCAGGCATTCGCGCTGTCCAGGTTGTAGCCGCCGTCGGTAATCGATATCACCGTGCCAGCGCAGTTGCCGCCGCTGGTGCTGTTGGCGACAATCGTATTCGTGAACGTCACCAGGCCACCGTTGTAAAGGCCGCCGCCCTGCCCAGCCGGAGCGGTATTGCCAGAGAGCGTCACGTTCATCGCGTTAAGCCCGCCGGTAGCATGGACATAGAAGCCGCCGCCGCTGGACGTTGCGCTATTGGCTGATAGCGTACTGTTGACAATGCTCAACGTGGATGTCGATGTGAGATAAATTCCACCGCCGCTGATTGAGGCCGTGTTATTTGCGAGCGTGCTGTCGGTTAGCGTTGCGACGCTTCCGGTTTCATTAAACAGCCCGCCGCCGAGTTTAGCCGAATTACCCTGCAGGAGCGTGTTCTGCACCATGGCGTTATACACGACATCGAAACCACCGCCCTGGTTGCCGGCGGTATTTGTCAGGAATTGCGTCCCGGTCACACTGAGCGAGGCACCAGCATACAGGCCACCTCCATCAGCGGCAGTGGAGTGGTTAGCTTGGAACAAACCACCGACAATCGTCGCGTCTATATACGCATAAACGCCACCCCCCTGACCATAAGCAGTATTGTTCAGAAACTGCGTTCCAGTGATGCTCAGCAGGTCGTCCGCAAACAAGCCACCGCCTTGCCCGTTATACGTCTGGTTACCCTGGAACAGGCCACCGTTGAGGACGGCGGGATAATACGAGAACGCACCGCCGCCGCCGTCCATGTCCCCGCCTTGCGCCGTGTTGCCGACAAACTGCGTGCCAGTCATGACAAGGCCACCTTGACCTTCGGTGTCCAAGCCACCACCATCATAAAATGCTGTGTTATTCACAAACCGTCCATTTGTGAGAATGGCGCCAGCGTAACCGCCATCTACATATGCACCACCGCCACGCTGGTCAGCTTGGTTGGCTAAGAACTGCGTGCCCGACATCGTGAGTGCGTTGTATGCATATAGACCGCCGCCAAATTTGCCAGCTCGGTTGCCTTGCACGACACCGCCGTTTATTTGAAGCGTAGCCGTCGTAGCCAGACCTCCGCCAAGAATTGCTGCCACATTGCTGTAGATAGTGCTGTTATTGACGATAACATCGCCTATCGCATAGGCCCCGCCGCCATTGTCATTTGCGGTATTGCTTGTGACATCGGTATTCACTATGCTCAATGCCCCGCCGGCGTACATCCCACCGCCAGGGCCGCCGGAAGAATTGCCGGCTAACTGGCTGCCGGTCAACTGCAGCGCCGCCGATATATAAAGTCCGCCGCCACTCAGGAACGCGGCGTTACTGTAGATATGGCTGCTGTCGAGGTACGCATTGCCGAGGGTGGCAGCGCCGCCGCCACTGGTACCTGCGGTATTGCTGATGATAGTCACCTGGGTGAGGGACAAAGATTCGCCGGCGAATAAAGCCCCGCCACGTATGCCCGCAGCGTTGCTGATCAACTGGCTGCCGCTGATCTGCAGCGTCGCCCTCGTGTATAAACCGCCGCCATCGAGAGCTGCAGTGTTGCTGTAGATGTAACTATCATTGACTATCAGGTCGCCGGACGCATAAACAGCGCCGCCATAGTCATTGGCCGTGTTGCTGATGAGATTGACATGAGTCAGGCTTAACGCGCCGCCGGCGGATATGCCCCCGCCCGCGCCATTACCCGGGTTGCCGTCTCGGATGGTCAGGTTGTTCAGCGTAAGGTCAACGCCAAGACTGGCGATCATCACTCTGCCGGTGTTCTGGCCGCTCAGCGCCAATGCCGCATCGGGGCCGATAATGCTCAGGCTATTGCCCACAATCAACTGGCTATTCAGGGCAATCGTCAGCGGCATGCTGAAAACGCTGCTGTCGAAAACAATCGTGTCGCCCGGAAGAGCAAACGTAATAGCATCGCGCAACGAACCGGCGCCGTTATCGAGCGTGTTGGTGACTGTAATCGTACCGGCGCGCGCCGCGCCGGGCAGCAACAACAGCACGAACAGCGCGATGAATCCCGCCAGAGGGAGCCTGTAACGGCTCGCACATAGCCTCAACAATTGTGACGCGCGGTTTGCTATCGTGTATTTCATGCCTCATCCCTCTTTGAAGGTCACATTGATTCCTGATACGGTCGCCACCAGCCGCCCCGGGCGCAGTCGCCAACCCCGAGACACCAGGTATGGTCGTCAGCTCAATCCATCTATATCGCGCCGCCAGCTAAAGCCCGGTGTCCGATCCTCAAGCCGCCTGAGCAGCGCGGACGGAACGGCATTGGTATACTCCAGCCGCCCGGTATATTCCGGCTTGCCGCGTTCGTAGGTCCACTGGAAAATTGGTTCATGGGTGATCAACTCGCCTTCGACGCCGCCGGTCACAAAGTTGATCTCTTTCACGCGCCGGACATCGCGGCCGTCCGGCATGCGGAACACGCCCAGGTTGACCACCAGTTGAACCGCCTGAGCGATCTCACGGCGGATAGCCAGCATCGGCACATTGCCCATGCCGCCTTTCAAATACAGCGTTTCAATGCGTTGCAGCGTGCGGTAGGCGTCGTCGGCGTGTACGGTGAACATGCAACCTTCGTGGCCGGTGTTCATCGCTTCCAGAATCGCGATCATCTCAGCACCGCGCGCCTCGCCGAGGATAATCCGCTTGGGGCGCATGCGCAGGCAGTGGCGTACGTTATCGGCCATTGTCACGGCCTCGACCCCTTCGGATTTCTCACGGGTGACCAGCGCGACCCAGTTGGGCAGGTGACCCAGTTGCAGTTCCGGCGTGTCTTCGACGGTGATAACGCGGTCGTACGGGTCAATCTCACTCGACAGCACCTGCAGGAAGGTGGTTTTACCGGTACCGGTGCCGCCCGATACGGCGATGTTCAACTGCGCCTTCACCGCAGCGCGCAGGAAGATGGCAGACTGATTCGTGATGCTGCCCAGCTTCACCATGTCAGGCAGCCCGCGCGCAACGCTGCGGAAACGCCGGATGGTGATAGCGATGCCCCCGTAACTCATGTTGCTGACCAGCGGATCCATGATGACATGCACGCGGCTGCCGTCGCGCAGGCGGTGATCGCGCCAGGGTGTCATCCGACTGACGCCGCGCCCGCCCGAACCGTAGTCCAGTTTGTTATTGATAAAGAGGCGCAGCGAATAAGCGCTGCGGAAGGCCACCTTCACCTTTTCCGGAAGGCTACCCGCCTTCTGGACAAAGATGGAGTTGTGCCCGTTGATGAAGATTTCCTCCACGGAAGGGTCTTCCATGAACGGGGCTATGGGTCCCCACCCCAGAACATCTTCAGTGACGCGTTTCGCCAGGCGCTCAACTTCCGCGCCAACCTCAGTCTGCGCCGTATCCACCAGCAACGGCAGGTCGCGCGACGGCGCGCTGGAGTTATATATGGCTATCTGCTCGCGCGCACACTGCATCACAACACTGTAGTCGTCGTCAGTCGGATTGTCGTATGCGGATGGGGCCAGACGCCGGCCGGTTTTCAATTCGTTCTTTACGGCTTCGAGCACCATGTCAAACGGATCTATCTCACGGATAACCTGTCCGTTCGCTCCAGTCGGCGAAACCGCTGCGAATGCGGCAACAGCGCCAGGTTGTCGCAGGTCCGCCTCTTTCGTTGGCGCTTTGTTATCCCACGCGGGTATGGCCGGTGCGGGTTTTTCGTTTTTGCGAAACACGATCACTCTCCTATTGGTAAATCAACACTGGATTTCAGGCTTGTTTGACAAACAGGCGCTTGATCGAGAATCCGGTAACCTTAGTCGGGCGCGCCTTCGCGTTCCCAGCCAACTGCGGCAGGTACATGGCGCCCAGAGCGCGCATGGTCGTACCCAGCGGACCGGAATCCGTCAGCACATAGGGCGTATGGCTGTTGATAGCCTGTGTTGCCACATAGGGTTCAAATGGGATGGTCGCAACCAGCGGCAAACCGAGCATATCGACCATTTCGCGCTCGTTCAGGCCGAAATTCGGGTCATATCCGGTTGTCACCAGGCGGAACTTATTCAGGTCGCCAAAGTAACGCTCCAGGCTCTGCAAGGCATAACGTGTATCCAGAACCGCCGTCATGTTAGGGGGCACAATAACCAGCACATCGTCGGCTTCGCGAATGGCCGCCTCATGCAGCGGCGCCGCAAAATCCTGTCCCAGGTCGATAACGGTGAATGAGTAAGCGCGCCGCACCTGCTGGATGATGGCGCGGGCTACCTCGAGCACCATCGGGCGGTTGCGGAACTCCTGCGAGCCGTTATCGGTGGGCCGCATCAAGCCGGGCAGGAAGTCCAGTTGCGACTCATCCACCGCGGGCGAGTCGACCATATAGTTGCGGATGAATGGCAGGGTGATCATCGATGTCCCCTGCAGGCCATAGCGCACGCCGATATTGACGATCATGTCATACAGGCCGCGTTCGATTACGCGCATGTTGCGCGCTAACGCCATTTTGATCTCGCTCGAGATGATGTAACCGAGCATCGTGTGGCAGTCGCCTTTGGTCTGGTCAAAATCGAGCAACATGGTGGGCTGATTGCCCATGGTTACATGCGAAAGCACCACGCTGAGGTTTACAGCCGTGGTCGTGCGATGCGAGCCGCCTCCCTTTGGCACGTACACCGCGATGACTTTGCTCTGCCACATCTGCGAGTGCGACTCGCTGGCAGCTTCCTTGGCCTGCGCAGGCGCCGTTTCACCATTTTCCCGGCGCTTGCGCTCACGATCGACGACTTCATGCGCCAGATTGATAAAATTGCTGACCTGAATGTCTTCGAGCGGCAGCGTGATATAACCGGCGGCGCCGTGAGACATCATCTGGCGGCCGTCGTCTCCCTGCGCTTCTACCCAGCCAATAACCGGAATCGGCTTCGTGCGCTGGAACAGCAGATCCTGCAATATCGCGGTGCGATAACCGACACAGTCCGGAGTGATCAGCACGATGTCGGCATCCAGGCGAATCGCGTTGTCAAAGACACGCTGCGCGTCCTGGTCGTAGCTGATCACCTTGATGTCCGTCAATGTAAGCGCCTCGCGCAATGCCTCGACATCGGACGAATTACGATATCCTACAGATAGACGATACTTTTTCTCTTCAGTCATGAGTAGTCACTCCCTGCAGCCAATGGCGTTTCATCCATCGACTATTTGCTTTTCGAAGGGCTGATTGCGTCGAATGGCGCTGCGCCTTTGGCGTTATCGCCGCGTTGAGCATAGAACCAGCGTACGAAATCGTCCCAGGTAACGCCATCCGTCGGCGGAGCTTCCTGGCTTCCGGTTGCAGCGCGCACGGCGATGTTGCGTCTGCCGTTGTTCAGTACAAAACTCAACACCTCCAACTGATCCCGGTCAACCTTAAGGTAGAGTCGCTGCACTTCGCCGGTGGCATTGGCGGGGTCGGTCTGGTTGGCGCTGGAGCTGCTCGCCGGCGCGGCGCGGTCGATGCGGATTATGAGCATATTCTGCATAATCAGCTTCGAGATCGGCGGCGGTATGGTCTGTGTGATACCGCCTGAGGTTGTGTCAACGACGTTCCCTGCGGTATCCGTTGTAGTCGGCGGTAAAGTGAGTGCATTCGTGCTCGCACTCCCGATGCTCACGATCAGATCAATACGGTCATAGGGCTGTATATAGGCGCCAACCTCATCTGCCTTGACCGGTACGACGATATAGTAATCATTCGTTCCCGTGATCGCATTGGACAGGCGCATCTCAGCAGCAGCCGACGAATTAGGATCGACCTGGGAACGCGCTACGGGAAAGCCGGCTTTGATATCGCTGGTGGTGGCTTTGCCATCCGCCTCTTTGGCCCAGTTGGCTGCCGTCACCCACTGTGATAAAGTTTGATTATCCACATTGGACATATGCACGATGCGGAAAAAAACGGGTTTCAGCACAGTGCCCGCTGGAATTTGCCCCACAGCAACCGGAACGTCTACCGTGGTCGGGCGCGAGAACTGAATAAACATGTAGACGCCCACAGCGACGATCACGCCCAGAATTGCACCCACTACCAGGAAAATTTTTCGCATAATTCGCGCCTCGTTCGAATCCTTCTAGTTGTTGAGATTGCCGGTGTTCTGCCCTTTGTCGTACCGATGATCCAATGTCTGCGTGACTGTAAGTTGCTGACGCAGTTCAGCTAATTGCTGGCTGGCGCTGCGCACGGCATCGACGTCGTAGGATGACAGCGCTGTGGCCAGCTCATTCAAGGTCATTGCAACACTCGACCCATGCGCCAGATGATCGGCCAATGCCGCCAGTTGCGCTACATTGCCGGACTCGTTTGCAGCGGCTCTCATCCGACTCGCGCGCGAGTCCTCCAGCGCCACCATGGCGGTGTACTGGCTGGCGCGGTCCGTAATGATGCGCAGTACGGACTTGATCTGCGCCTGACGCTGCGCCGCTTCCGGGTCGGGAGGCGCAGGCAATTGCGCCTGATTGGCGATCAACGCCCGCGTTGCTACCGTCATGACGCGGGATGGCGCAGCAGCCCCTACCTGCGCGCTGGCGCTGAACCAGGCGTAATAGGGCGGCACGCCGATCAGCGCAGCCGCAACGACCAGCCACGCCCCCGCCGCCGCGACTTTCTTGCCGCTCAGGCTTCTCATCCGCGCAATGACGACATTGGCCAGGTCGCCGGTCAGCACAGCCAGCAGCCCATTGAACGGCAGCGCCAGCGCAATCCAGATTGTGGCGATGTGGTCGCCCAACTGCATCGATCCTTTCGACAGGACAGCGTGCAGCACAATGACAACCAGCGCCCAGCCCAGCGAGAAGGCGAAGTAAAGCGCCGGCATGTGCGTCTGAGTTACGGTGAACAGAGCGATAGCAATGCCTGCCAGCGTCAACGGCAGCGGCAGGTGAAATCGGCGCAAATCGCTCGCGCCTGCGGCGGCCAGTAAAACCGCCTGACCGGTGATTAATAATTGCGCCGGCCACTCGTCTACCCACAGGCTGGATCCGACGGCGCTACCGAGCACTGCGATTGCACCCACGGCGATAGCCAGATTGCGCCTCAATAGCGGGTTAGCGCCTTCGCTGCCAGCCGGTGGCTGCCAGCCTGAGCGCTGACTGTACAGGTTAGCCAGCCAAACCAGCGCGCCGTACAAGAGCAGTGTTCCCGCTGCCAGCGCCAGCACCGGTATCATGATGATCGACCTCCAAGCAGTGATACAAGCCGTCGCAATCCTTCAGGGGCATTTCGCTGCACGAGCGGCGCCCGCGAGCGTTTGGCTTTGCTTCCGGATTGGGCGATGATGTACCAGTGAGCGAACGATGGCGGCGTCAGTTGATCCATGTTGCGGACGGTTGCAGCATGCTGCCACAACAATCCCGCGCCTGCGTGGCTGGTCACGGATCGCCGCGTGATATCGACCACCCTGTCGCCTTTGCGGATCATCCTGGCCTTTCTGGCGAATGCCAGCCCGGTCGTAAACATCACGACACGCCGATCACGGGTGACGACGGTGAACCTGGGCGCCGGCTCATTAGCGGCATTCAAAATGCCGAAGTCTTCGTCGACGGAGATGTTTTCATTAAGGGCATCGGCTACGATCTGCCCGGCGACGGTTTGCCAGCCATTGGGCGTCAGCAGTAGATCGCCCAGGGCTTTAATTTTTTCATCGTCCAGTCTGAGGTTCTGCTGCGGCACAGACTTCAGGTAGATCAAGCGTATAACAACCAGCGCAAGCAGAGCGAGGATAACGGCCAGCGCCAGTATGACGAGTGAACCTGCCTCCAAAAACGCGGTGGGCGCTGCGGTCGTTGCGGGTGCAGCGATGCTGTCTGATGTCGCGTGAGGGCTATCCACGCCAGGAGGTGTTCCGCCTGCCTGTTGAGATACCGTACTGGCGGCGCCTGAGTTGCTGTTGTCCAGCGCCAGAGCAATATCCATCGTGCTTGGGGCTGACAACTGGATGAACAGGTGGTTGAGGCTGCCATTGGCACTTTTGAAACCGGCGGGAATCGCGATATAGAGTTGTGAACCTGGCGCTATCTGCAGGGCATATTGACCCGAGCTGTCGGTGATTGCTACTGCGCCGGCAGGACCGCGCACGATTACGTTGGGCACCCGCGCTTCCGACGGGGCGCACAGACCGTTCAGGTCCTGGTCTATGCACGCAACACCGCGGATCGTAATCAATGCCGTTGCTGGAGCCGTCGTGGCGACGGGCGCTTCAGCCACTGTCGGCGTCGGCACAGGCGTTGGAGACACAGTCGGCACAGCCTGAGCCAGGATGCGCGGGGCTGCGGTTGTGAACTCAGTGGATGCTGCGAGGGCAACCGAACTGCTCGCTCCCAGCAGCAGACCTGCTGCTATCGCGATGTGCTTTATCGATGCCAACACGTACTTCATAGTGATATTGTGCGCCCCTGTCAACTGGATTCCGGTGGCTCAACCAGGTATCATGTTCGATGTCGCCATGATGATGGCATCATCTCCATTAGAGTAGAAGTTCGTCAGACGACGGAGTTGCTGCATGCCCAGGTTCTGATACAGCGCGATGGCATTGGCATTGCCAGCCCGGACATGCAACCATACCTGCGGATACTCCGCGAAAACGGCGTGCATAAGATGAGTGCCGACGCCTCGTTTGCGGTATTGCGGCAGGGTTCCGACACCGCCGACGTACATGACGGAGCGGCCGTCCAACTCGTGGTGATAGGCGATCAGGTATCCCACTGGAACTTCATTCATGCCGGCGACCCATGTGAATGTGTTCGATTGACCGACGCGCGCCCAGAGTCCAAACACATTGCGCATCCAGCCGAAACAGGTAGATTCCATGCGCCGCACCGCTGATCTGTCGCGCCGCGTTGCTCGCCAGACAGTGATTATGTTAGTCTGTATGTGAGGCAGCACTGTCTGACCTGCGCGTGCGTGTATACGAATGTTTAACATCATGTGTTGTTCTGATTGTCGGTAGGCATTCTGATGAGTAAATCCGCGATAGCGCCTATTTATTGCGCACAGTCAGAATTGTGTGTAAACACTAACGGGCAGACTCAGCTGTCTGCCCGTTAGTATTGCAACGCGCTAATATAAAGTCAGCGACGCTACGGTGCGGTTTGCGCGGATGGCGGCGCGCATTGACCGGAAGCCACACACGAATTACGCAGCACAGACTGGACTTCCACGACGGGTACCCAGATGCCGGTAGGTTGATCCCAGTACACGGTATCCTGCCACGTGCCGCCGGAGGTCGTGCGCGTACGCATGTCATAAGAGGTTGGCCGACCTGCCTGTGTCAAGTCAACGCCAGCCCAGTCGGTGGTGTAGTCTGTCCAGCTATAGGTATAGTTGCCTGGCGATACCCAGCCTGGATTGCAGCCATCATTCGATGTTCCCGGCGGCGCATAAGTCGAGCCGTCCGGATACAGGATCGACTGATAGCAAGCCCCGCTGGGGTGCCAGGTGCGCGCTGCGAGTGAAGCCGAAACCTTCCACTCATGGCCGCAGTATGTCTTGACAGTGACGCCATAGGCCGGCAGGTCGTAGACATCGCTCGGCGTCTTGTTGACCATGTCAAACTCCCGGCCATTCATCGTGGTCAGACCGGCGCTGGAGGTCTGGTAGACGTAAGTCGCCTGATTGCCCTCCTGCTCCTTAGGATACGGCCCCGTGTTCCAACTGCGGTCGTCGAACGTCCACTGCGGTTTTGGCACGGTCTGACCGAACCATGTCTCTCCGCCGGTGAAGCGGTGGCTGCGCATGATCAGGCGCAGGTTTTTCCATATCCCCGACATATAGCCATACTCGTTGGGGTTGCCATTGGCATCGACGAAGTCGCTCAGGTTCGCCGGGCTCTGCGGCGCGCTGGCAATGCCGTCCACCGTGTTGTATACCTCCTGCTGCAACACGAAGGTGGTTGGCAGATTGACAAGCGAGCGCGGGTATGGCGAGCGCTGCACCTCATTGACCGGGCACGAGGTGTTGACCGAGGCGCTGAGATTCCACGTCTGGATGTCGCTGCTGCCCTTACACTCCAGCGTGATGCCGTTCGGCGTCATCACCGGCGCGCATGGCAGGTCGCCATACTTATCTTCGGTGTCGCTCTCCGGCTTCTTGCACTGATCCTCGGTCATGCAGAACGTATCGACAGTCCACCATGTGCCGTTGCTGAGCAGCAGGTCAGTGCCATAGTAGTCATCCGTGCACTTCTCGTTTGTCGATGAGTCTCTGGCGCTGCCTACCTGGCAGGTATATTTGAACTGGTTGGCCGGCGGCGGCGTCGGTTGCGGGCAGCTGCCGGGCTCTACACCCGACCATTGACCCGTTGTCGTATTGTAGGTGCCAAACATATCACCGTCATGGTGCTCATGCCCGTTCAAGCCGTTGATCGAGACGGTGATCTCAACATACGGATTGGTCGCGCTGTGAGTGGCATGGCAGATAGTGATCTTCTTGTCGTCGTTGACTACATTATCTTTACTCGGCCTGGGTGTCTTGGTCGGCGCTGCAGTATTATTTTGGGCCGCGACCGTTGGCGTCGCGGTGGGATCATCGTGCCCATTCCCATTCTTTGTCGCCGTCGGCGCCGGCGTGTTTGTTGGCGCTACGGTGGGCTGCGTTGTCGTCTGCGCCGTCGACGTCGCCTGCTGTGCTACGGTCACCACTGGTGTACTGGTGCTGGACGCCGAACCGCTCCCAGAGATGTTGCCAGTGATCCCACCCTCATCGGTCGGTGTAATCCCGATGGACATATTATTCGACGCCCCTACCGGTCCGCCCGCCGATATCAGCAGCAGACAAGCCAGCGCAAGGCTGAGCAGCACACCCGTAAAAATAACCGCATAGGAACGCGGCGGACCCCTTCGTAGATCTGGTTTATTGTTCATGGCTTTAGATCCGTTGTCTCATCGACCGATGCAAACTTCCAATGCCCGTCTGCCTGGTCGTATAGTACCGACATAATGGTAAGGGAGTCGTTCTTTATGCGACCCGATGCTAATAGCTGACTGGTAGTAACGTCATAAAGGTCGACGATCCAGCCGCGCGTGATTACCGCCGCTTTGGCTGAATAGCCATCTTCGGAAAAGTCTCGCACCTCGATACTGTAGCGACCGGCGCGATTCACACCATATAGATCGCGATTCGCTTCCACTGACTGCATCTGTGCCAGCGCCGCCCCGGTGAAGTACGTCTTGAGGATGTCATCGCGCTTGGCCATATAATCCTGGAGCGACATATCATGCTGTATCGCGTAATAGGCGCCCAGATCCGTCATCGCCTTGTCGACAACCGCCCGCGGCGCCATCAGCGTGCCGTCGAGTTGCTTCGATAGTTGCGCTGCCCACGGCGCGCGACTGGGATCAACAGTCGGTTTCGCCTGTTGCACTGCAACGGATTCTGCCTGTACAACGATCTTCTTCTGCGCCTGGCTCACGGCTGTAGGAGCAGGCTGTTGGTAGATCGTCACCTCCGGCTGAAAGGGCATGGCATCAGATAGATTCTCCGTCCCGTTGCCGGCGCCGAGCAGGTGACTGATCACCAGGATTGCCGCCGCGAACAGGGCCAGTATCCCCAGTCCCAGCAGGAACGTGGTTAATGGCGTCAGCCGGTTGACAATAGAGCGCCGGTAACCCGACTCTCGAAATGTGGGCCGGTAATCCGACGGCGCTGTCCGCTCCACCTTGAGGTTATCGATGGCGCGTTTAAAGAGATTACCTTTCACAATTGTTGAGTTCATATCATTGTCCCTCCTGGCTGATGCCATAAGCCGGCTCAGCGTATGCCGATATCCAGAGCGTTATGGGTGGCATGCCGAATAACGAATGCAGAACCGGCAGATTGACGGTTGTGTAGGCTTCCAGGGCGATCACATCGCGGGTATCGAGGTGGTTGATGGTGAGTGATGTAATCGTCATCTGTCCATTGGTCATGCCGTCTACGTATGCCTGCGCGCGCGTTAGCGCGTCGGGGCTGAGGCGGATCTGCTGGTCTGTGACGAACGTGCTGGTATCAACATCCTTGGCTGCATCCTGAGCCGCCAGGCGCGCCACGTTGCTGGTGACCGAGAATGTGTAGCCCAGACCGCCGAAGTCATAAATCAGCGCGAAGAAGACGAACAGCATTACGGTGTAGTACACGGCCTGGAACGTAATGGTGTAACCCGCTTCCGCCTTACGCCAGTTTTTCATGAAAGGGAACCCGTAATGTCTGTTCATTTCAATTCACTGCCATTTAGACTTGAACGGCTCTGTGCGCAGCGACACCTCTGCATCCATCCGCACCGACCCGCCGGTGAGTTCGGCGAAGAACGCCAGCCTGGACATGTCGATGTTGTAGGTAACGTGGCAGGTGATCAGCGTGTCCGGCGTCCAGTCGCCGGTGATGGTGACCTGCACCGAGGTCGGATCAATGGCATTTCCGTACAGCGACTCGTAGGCCGCGTTTGTCGCCAACTGGCGGCCGTTGCTCTCCGTCTCCGATGCGACGGCAGCGCGGGCGCACTCACTGGCGGCAGTCCAGATCGGCATCTGCGCCGCACGAACGACAGTCGCGAAAGCGACCAGCAGCACCATGAGCACCATCGGCAGGATGACGCTGCTGAACTCAAAGCTGGAGTCCTCTCCGCTTTCGGCGCTATGGAACAGACGCGCGAGAAGAGACAGGCTGCGTCGCTGCGCCTGTCTCCTTACTCGAACTCGCTGTCCTGGATCGTTATTCATTACACCTGCTGCCGGTGCAGACCGGTTGGCCCGGATAGAAGCGTTCGGACCGGACGGCTACGCCGCTGCCAGCCGAGATTGAGAACTCGTAGTTACCGAGGACGCCAATGTTGTACGATTTCGACGTATCGATATTGGCACTCACAGTGCGAGCCTGGGAGTCCACGGTAACACCGTCCGCCGGCGCATTACCATTAGTCCAACCGCTCCACGCATTCGCGAGCGCGGCGTTAGCCTGATCGGGCGCCACTGCGGCAAGTTGAGCCGCCCCTTGGGAGGAGTAGCTCGCGCCCACCCGGTAGTACCCGACCAGCGCTACCATCAGACCGAACAACAGCAATCCGAGTAGAAACGGCGCAAAGACAATATCGGAGTAGTTGCCGCCGTCCATGCTGCCGCCTTCGATCTGTTTGAATAACCCGCGCAATCGCTGTTGCGGTCGCGCAGGCACACCGACAGGGGATTGGTGATTCTTATTCATCGCTTTCGGTTCCCCTAATGACCGAAGTCATAATGGACGTTTGCTATCACGCCCGCTGTGCCTTCTGCCTGGGCAAATACCGCGACTCCGATTACGGAGACAACGATGAGGACCAGGGTGATGACTCCCATGGCGCGCAGCGTTGATCCAGAGCTATCCGCGTCTGCACACTCGAGGATAGAGAACAGGCAACGCCTAGTATTATCCAGACTGATTGCAAGGCAGCAAGCCTGCATATGCATGGTTGTCATTATGTGGTCTCCGCGATGTGACGACTGCGAAGTTGATTCCATCGGAACCAGCGGCGATAACTGAATAAGTGCCTATGGTGCTGGTGCTTTGAAGTTGAAGCTGGTGGCATTGATGCTGTTCGCGGCGCCGCCAGCAGCGGTGTAGATCGCATAACCCAGCACAGCCACTATGAGGAGCACCAGTGCTACGATGCCGACTGTGCGCAAGGTAGAGCCGGAGCTGTCGGCGTCACCGCGCTCCAGCTTCTGAATCAGGTTGGTCTTGGCGTCTGCGACGGCCAGATATGCGTTTACCGACAGGTCTTGAAGTTTGCTGAACATGATTGCGTTCTCCCACTGAATGAATGATTGTGTTTTGTTGTCCGCCGGCTCGCGCCGGCGGCGATAACTGAATAAGTGCTTATGGTGCTGGTGCTTTGAAGTTGAAGCTGGTGGCATTGATGCTGTTCGCGGCGCCGCCAGCAGCGGTGTAGATCGCATAACCCAGCACAGCCACTATGAGGAGCACCAGTGCTACGATGCCGACCGTGCGCAGGGTAGAGCCGGAGCTGTCCGCGTCACCGCGCTCCAGTTTCTCGATCAGGTTGGTCTTGGCGTCTGCAACAGCCAGATATGCGTTTACCGACAGGTCTTGAAGTTTGCTGAACATGATTACGTTCTCCCAAAATGAATACAGAAATGAACTAACTTATCGAAATGATTCGGTTCTTTGTGAACAACGATGACTGCCATTTCCCCGCCACGGCATCTTTATGCGATCACCTCCATGCGTACCCGTAAATTCCTCATTACTTACCAATGCTGCCCATTACGCCCGACATAGCGGGCACGATGATCAATAATGTGGTGATCATCATGCTGCTCAGGCCGATTGGGCGGGTCATTTCCTGCAGATTCTTGCGCGCCTGAGTCTGGATCTGCAACCGCAGACGATCCTGGGCCAGTTCGGCCAGAATATTGAGCACCGGGCCGATCTGGCCGCCCTGCCGTGAAACCATCTTCAGGTTGTTGGCGAATTCAACAACCAACTCGTTACCCTGGTTGCGCTCTATGAGCTGGTCCATCGCCAGGGCATCGTCTTTCGTGACGTCGAGCACCGTAACGGCGCGGCGGATTTCCTCGACGAATGGGCCGCCCGGGCGGCGCCCCATATTGCGAATGGCGCGCTGGATGGTGTTGCCAGCCAGTACATCGCCGCGCAATTCCGGGATGCGGTAGCCCATCTCCAGCGCAAGTTCCTTCTGGCGTTTTGCAGCCGCGCCGGCAACCGCTGCATCCGGCGAGTTAAACATGAAGAAGCCGACGGCTACACCCAGCGCCACGGCGCCCAGGAGGAAGGGTAGTATCGACTGGTTATGCAGAATACTCATGACCAGGCCGACGATCACGATCAGGATGGCTACCAGACTTCCGTACAATAGCCCGCCGAAGATTTTCTCTCCCCACAGAGATTCGAGGTTCCAGTACGGCGCCTTCAGGTTGGGCATGACCGGCTCGCCGGGTTCCCAGTACCAGTTGGCCTGTTTCAGATGTCGCAGATAAAGGGCGTTGTTCGGGTTCTTGCGCATTGCGCGGCGCAGGCCTTCCTTGGCGACTGGTTCCAGAATGCGGCTGTTTCCGATGCTGCGCGGCCGATACTGCTTGGGCGTCAGGGCGCCCGCATTGGGATCGCGCCTGCTGCTCCTGGGCATCATCATGCCCACGAATAGGAAGAACACGCCTACTGCAGCCAGCACATACAACAGGTCAAGCATTTTCGCCCCCGTAAACACCCGCCACCGGTCGAGACTGGCCGATCACGTTGCTGGCTGACTGTGAATTTGAGAGCGGCCTCTGGCCAACCTTCACGGCAGTCGGCTCGCTCATCGAGACGCGCGCCACAACCAGGCCGCGCTGCGATACCTGTGTGGCATAGCGATACACGAAGATCGAGATCAACGCAGCCGCCAGCGCCAGGATATTCCCGCCGATTGTTGAGAAGAAACTGGTCAGCGGTCCAAACAGGTTACCGCCTTCACCGCCGATCATGAGACTCATGCCGATCGTCATGAAGCGGAATATGCAGAAGATCAGCCACGGGCCATAAGTGCCCCATGTGATGCTGGAGCGCGCGTTCAACTGGCTGGTCAGCGCGTCTTCGAAGGCGCCCACATTCTGGCGTGTGGAGTCGGCCAGTCGCACGAGCATATCGTTGACCTCGCCGCTGGCTTCGCTGGCGCGGATCAGGCTGGTCGCAACGGTGTCGAAGACGATGGACTTACGGCGTTCAGCAATTTCCTGCAAGCCTTCGACAAAGCGTTCCTGGCTGGCCGCCACCAGGATCTCACGGAAGTCGTCTTTCACAGGCGCCATGGAGTATTCGGCTACGGCCTCAATCGCTTTCTTCAATGAAGGATTCACGTTGTAGGCTGTGCGGATGGTGTCGCAGGCGCTGGCCAGTTGCTTGGTGTATTTGACCAGCTTAAGGTCGCGCTCCTGCTCCAGCTTCGTCCATGTAATCATGAAACCTGCGAAGATACCAACACCCACCAGTACCACTGATCCGACCAACAGCGCGAGGAAAAGACCGACGGGAATGCCGAACGTCAGGCTCCTGCGGACATATTCAATGGCGGATATCTCCATCTGGGCTTTATCCAGGCGCTTCTGGATGCCGGCCAGATTTTTCTTCGGAAGATTTCTCAGCGTCTTAGCGATGCTGCTGGGCCGGCCTTTCGGCGGGATCAATAACGCGGCAAACACCATCAGCACTGTTATTCCCGCGATAGCGGAAATCAGCAAGGCTGTCATATTGCCCTGCTGCTGGATGTTGAAGAACCTGTATAACAAATCCATGATTAATCAATCGGCTGCATCGGCCTGAACAGAATCAAGCTTCCCCTGTTCGCACGTATCGTTTACATCGTTGTCTACACATGCGAACTTTGTAATGATTGTGACTTTCGAGCGTGGAGAGTAAATAAGCGAATGTGCGTATTTAGAAGATGCATGAAAGCATTATTAGAAATCACTGCGGCGTGCTTAGAAACCATGCAGCGAACGATATTGCGGACTTGTCATACAGGCGGATTGCTGCTAGAATACGCGCCGCTGAGTGGCTCGGTTTGCCCGGGTCATGTGTGGGCCGCTAGCTCAATTGGCAGAGCAGTTGACTCTTAATCAATTGGTTCGGGGTTCGAGTCCCTGGCGGCTCATATAAAACGAATGGCACGCAGGTTGTGGTAATGTAATTGTCATCGTGTAATGACTGGACTGTGATGCGCACGGGAAGCTGGCAATGACGAATAAACTGACCAGGCGTGGCTTCTTACGGCTGGGGTCTCTTGCAGGCCTGGGGTTTGTGGCGGGTGAATCATTAAACGCCGTGTCGGTCGGAACCGCGCTGGCGCGGGGAATGTCTCGAGTGATGGATT
Source organism: Chloroflexota bacterium (assembly GCA_023382055.1). Classification (GTDB taxonomy): domain Bacteria; phylum Chloroflexota; class Anaerolineae; order J036; family Brachytrichaceae; genus CAIXPS01. The sequence goes on along the minus strand of JAMCQN010000035.1, from coordinate 60,354 downwards.
CCAACAACCCCGCTACCGTTGTAAGGAGCGCTGATGCTGCGGCGAACACCGGCAAGACGCGCTTTTATCGCCTCAACGACATGCAGGAGTTTTTCAAAGCCAACAACGATAACCAGTTTGGCATAGGTTTTGGCAAACCCTGGGGCGAGGCCAGGCTGGGTGAACCAGCAATGGTGGCGGCCAATCTGGGCGGATTTCCATTCCAACCCGACTTTGTCGCCGATCCACTCTTCGGGCAAGTACTCGATTGCAACGTGCACAAGCTGACCAGCGCCGAAAAGCTGTTGTTGGATACTAAAGGCCAGAACATCAAGGCCAACGCCAGAAGGCTGGGTTTGGTCGGCCAGAGCTTCGCCAGCGCAGCCTTTCACGTTTATCCCCCCGACGGCTTCCGCCATGTTGAGTTCCTCGTCAAACTGCCGATGGGGATTCATTCTGAACCTAGCGGCGCCAGTGAGGTTAGTACCGGCATAGACAATACCTTTGTCGGCGTCTGGATTCTGCCCGACCTGGATCGTTTGTCGACCGACCTGGCCGGCCTGCAGGCAGCCAGCGCCTTATCCGCGGACGACGTGCAGCATATCCGCCAGAAGCTCAACGACCTGATGGTCGAGATAGACCTGATGGAGGCAGTCGGCCACAGCAATGCCAGCTTGTCCCGCATCATGAGCGGTGTGCACATGCAGGGACCGGGCAGCGGCACGACGACGGCGCTGTTCAACGATAGGCAGTTTTTCTATGACACCTCAGCGCCGCAGTGGTTGCAGTTTATGGCCGACCACAACTCGCCTTTTCAATGGAACAGCGATTACCTGAAGATTACATTCGATTTCGCCGAGGACGGCCACTGGCGCACCTATTTCAATGAAATCGGGATTGTCGACAGCCAGCAGGTGCTGCGGAACTCCAAAATCGCCAAAAGCGAATTACTCCGACGCATCCCGTTAAGGGTAATCGATACACCGGCCGGACCAGTGCCTCTGCATTACTTCATCATTTTTCACGCGGCGGCCGGCGGCTCATGGCCGGGTATGCCGACGGCGCCAAATGATACGGCGCAGGACGGCATGCGCGTGGCTTATCTGTATATCAGTTAGCGCCCCGGCCGTCAGCAAGTCCTCAGCATGCTGCGGTAAACTCCAAAACCAGCGGTAATATGGTATTGGTTAGGGTTTTTTCGATCAATATGCCCGCGCCGTAACGCCGTGGTCGCCGGACAGTCTGCGCCTTGTCTTCACCAGTGCATCGCACGTCAGGCCGACAGTCGATATGGTCGTCGCCTCGCTTGACGGCTCCGGCGCGCAAGCCAGCTTGAAGTACATTACCTCCGGCGTGGTTGCTTTCTGGTCGCCCCGTTGAACGGCGATTACAATATGATGTATAAATAACAGGTCAGCCATCCGCGAGGATACGGGTTCCGAATTGACGTATAGATCATGCGCCGATCAATCGCGAACCCGTTTTTGCTTTACGAGCAATAGCGCCATGATCTGGAGGTGAATAACGCGAATACATACGGCCATTCGCCGATAATGAATGATGGCAACAACTCTCAAGCTCATTTTGATCAGATACGTATACCAACGCATTTGAGTAAGGAAGGAGAACACTAGCATGAAAATTAGTTTTATCAGGTCTTTGACCGCATTGGCGGGCGCCAGCCTGCTGATCAGCGCTTGTGGCGCGACGCCGACCGCCGCGCCCACCAGCGCCCCCGCAGCGACGGCCGCACCGGCCGCCACCTCAGCCCCCGCAGCGACGACTGCGACAACCGCAGGCGGCGCTTACAAAATCGGCATGATTTTGGTTGGCCCATATAACGACAAAGGCTGGAACCAGGCCACCTTCGAAGGGCTCGATTACGTCAAGAGCAAGATGCCCGGTTTCAGTTTCGATTACGTCGATAAAGTCAATTCCGCCGACCGTCCCAATACCAAGGGAACCCAGGTTGCCGACGATCTGATCGCCAAAGGCGCGAATATGATCATCTTCAACTCGGATGACTTCAAAGACGATGCGCTGGAAACCGCAAAGAAACACCCGGATATTCCCGTCATTCACGTCTCAGGCGATTACGCCTGGAAGGATGGCAAGAACTTTAAGGAGCAGAAGAACCTGATCAACATCATGGGTCAGATGGAGTACATGAAGATGCTGGCTGGCTGCTCTGCTGCCCTGGGCACACAGACTGGCAAAATCGGCTTCGTCGGCCCGCTGATCAACGAAGAAACACGCCGGCTGGCGTCTTCGGCATACCTGGGCGCCAAGTACTGCTGGACCAACGTGTTGAAGAAAGACCCCAAAGCGCTGGAGTTCAAAGTCACCTGGATCGGCTTCTGGTTCAACATCCCGGGCGTCACGCTTGACCCGACCAAGGTCGCCGATGACTTCTACAATGGCGGTTTCGATGTGGTGATGTCGGGCATCGACACGCCCGAAGCGGCCACCGAGGCCAAGAAGATGCAGGACGCCGGCAAGAAAGACTATTACGTCCACTACGACTACAAGCTGGGCTGCGACATTGCGCCCGACGCATGTCTGGGTTCGCCATACTTCAACTGGGGTCCGGCTTACCTGGATGCCGTGAAGAAGGCGCAGGCCGGTACGCTGACCGAGAGCTTCTCGTGGAACCCGCCGGACTGGAAGAACATCAACGACCCGGACACCTCGGCGGTGGGCTTCCTGCCCGGTAAAGCGCTGGGCGACAAGTCGGCGCAGGTCGATGCACTCACTAAAGGCCTGGCCGATGGCAGCATCAATCTGTACAAGGGACCGTTGAATTACCAGGACGGCAGCGTTTTCCTGAAGGATGGCGAAGTCGCCACACCGCAGCAGATCTGGTACCTGCCGCAGTTGCTGGAAGGCATGGAAGGCGCCAGCAGCGCGAAGTAGTTCGGTTAACTTGAACGCCCAACTCAACCACATCTACAAGTCGTTTGGAGCGGTGCAGGCCAATGTGGACGTGTCGCTGACCGTTCAGTCCGGCGCAATCCATGGCCTGCTGGGCGAAAATGGGGCGGGCAAGAGCACGCTGGTGAAGATGCTCAGCGGGTTTATCACGCGCGACGCGGGTGAAATACTACTCGACGATAAACCCGCCGAAGTGCGCACCCCCGCCGACGGCATCCGCGCCGGCGTCGGTATGCTGCACCAGGACCCGCTCGATTTCCCGCCCATGACTGTGCTGGACAACTTTGTGGCCGGCAAAGCCGGCGGGTTATTCTTGAATCGCCGCGACGCCGTACAGGAGTTCAAAATCCTCGCGGACCAGTTTAACTTCGCGCTGGATGTTGACGAACAGATGGGCAACCTGACCATAGGCGAGCGCCAGCAGCTTGAAATCCTGCGGTTGCTGTCGCTGGGCGTTAGCACGTTGATCCTGGACGAGCCGACGACAGGTATTTCCGCATCCCAGAAAACGGCGCTATTTGACGCGTTGAGGAAGCTGGCCGGACAGGGCAAGAGCATCGTTTTCGTCTCGCATAAACTGGAGGATGTCGAAGAACTCTGCAACCAGGTTACCGTGATGCGAGCCGGCCATGTCGTCGGAACAGTAGACATCCCCTGTCCCACATCCACACTGGTCAGCATGATGTTCGGGCGGGAACTGGCCGCACCCGTAAAACCGCCCACCTGCCAGGCAGACATCGCCATGCGCATCCAAGGGTTGACCATCGGCGACGATCGCATAGACGTCCAGGTGGCTGATCTGACAGTCAGACGAGGTGAAGTCATCGGGCTGGCCGGTCTGGAGGGCAGCGGCCAACGCCTGTTTCTCCTGACGTGCGCCGGTGTGTTGCGACCGGCGACTGGCAAGTTGTACATCCGCGACGCTAACGGCCTGTGCGAGATGACGGGCAAGCCCTATCATCAGTACCAGACATCAGGCGTCGGCTATTTACCGGCAGACCGGCTGCGCGAGGGGCTGATCTGGGGCCTGTCGATCCAGGAACACGTCGTGTTGCGCACCTCCTCAAGCGGGCTATTTATCGACCGCGAAGCCAGCCGCCAGGTGGCGGACCAGGCGATCCAGAAGTTCAACATCCGCGGGAAAGCGGATACCCGGGTCGGCCAGCTTTCCGGCGGCAACCAGCAGCGCACGCAACTGGCCCTGTTACCCTCCCCTCTGAATCTGGTGCTGTTGGAGCACCCCACCCGCGGGCTCGATATCGAATCCACCATCTGGGTCTGGCAACAGTTGATTGAGCGCTGCCGGAACGGGACATCCATCATTTTCGCGTCATCCGACCTGGATGAGATCGTCCAATACAGCGATCGGGTCATCGTGTTCAGCGGCGGCAAAGTTTCGACGCCGATTGAGACAACAGCCCTTACCGCCGGCAAACTGGGCGAGATGATCGGCGGAAAGTTCGGCAACAATGGAAACAGCGCATACGCCGGCGTAAATTGAAGCGCAGTTCACAGCAGCGGAACCAACCAACGTGAAGGAAAAGTCACAATCCACATCCCGCGCACTTGTATTTCGCCCCGCGCGCGGACTCACCTATCAGGCAGGCGCCTTACTGCTCTCATTCCTTTTTATAACGATCATCATTCTGCTGACGGGCGAGTCGCCCTTCCGGGTCGTCGCCAGCCTGTGGGACGGCGCATTTGGCACCACTGACCAGTTTGCGCGTGTCTTCTCTACGCTGACGCCATTGGTGCTGTGCTCAAGCGGTCTGATCTTCACATTCACCGCCGGGCTGTATAACCTAGGCGTGGAAGGCCAGATCGTCGCCGGCGCCATTGCGGCGACCTTTATACTGCGCGAGTTTCAGGCTGTACTGCCGGCGCCGCTGGTCGTCGCCGCAGGCGTCATTGCAGGCATGCTGGGCGGCATTCTGTGGGGTCTGCTGGCCGGCGTGCTGAAAGTGTTTGGCAAAATCAACGAAATATTCGCGGGACTGGGCATGAATTTCGTCGCACAGGGACTGGCGATTTACCTGATCTTCGGCCCCTGGAAGCGGCCCGGCATCGCCTCGATGAGCGGAACCGAGCCATTTGGCGAGTCGCTGTGGCTGGGACGATTCGGACAGACAGATGCCGCGCCGGTGGCGCTCATTATCGCGATCGTCGCGCTGGCGCTGACGATCATCATCATGCGCAACACACACTTCGGCCTGCGCCTGAAGGCAGTGGGACAGAACCCGCGCGCATCATTCATCCTGGGCATGCCGGCAACCCGATTGCTGTTGAGTTCCTTCATCATCTGCGGCGCTTTTGCCGGGCTGGCCGGCGGGCTTCAGGTGGTCGGGCTGTTCCACCGGCTGGTACCCAGCATCTCGAGTAACCTGGGCTATCTGGCGCTTCTGGTTGTGATGTTGATCAGTTTTAACGCGCTGTGGATCGCGCCGGTTGCGTTTTTCTTCAGCGCATTGAATGTAGGCAGCCTGCAGTTGCCGATGGTGCTGCGCATGGAATCGTCGCTCTCCGGCGTGATCCAGGGCACGCTGGTGCTGCTGGCGCTGCTGGCGCGCGGTTTCAGCGAACGCGCGCGCAAAGCCGCAGGGGGTCAATAGGCATGGACTTCAGCGAACTCATCGTCATCCTCGCGACGGCCATCGCCACCGCGACGCCGCTGGTCTTCGCCAGCATCGGCGAAACCATCGCCGAGCGCGCGGGTGTCATCAACCTCTCCGCAGACGGGACCATTCTGATGGCCGCAATGACCGGGTTTGCGGCGGCGCTCGCCACCAACAGCGTGCTGGTCGGCTTTCTCGCCGCGGCGCTGGTTGGCGCAGCTTTCGCACTGGTCATCGCCTTCGGCGCCATTACGCTCAAGCAGTCACAGATCGCCATCGGGTTTGTGCTGGCGCTGCTGGGCGCCGACCTGTCGTCGTTCCTGGGCAATCCCGTCGTGCTTGTGCCGGGGCCAACGGTGCCCGCATTCAATATCCCGCTGCTGCAGGATATCCCCGTTCTGGGGCGGTTGTTGTTTCAGAGCGACCCGCTGGTGTATGCCAGCTACATCCTCATCATTGTGACGTGGGTGTTCTTCTATCGCACGCGCCCCGGCCTGCTATTGCGCTCTGTCGGCGAGCAACCCGCCGCTGCCTTCGCGCGCGGCGCCAACGTAGTGCGCCTGCGCTACATCTACACGCTGATCGGCGGCGCGCTGATGGGCATCGCCGGTGCGGCGTTCTCGCTCGATTTCAAAGCCGGGTGGACTAATCGCAGCACTGCCGGATACGGCTGGATTGCCCTCGCAATCGTGATCTTCGGCGGCTGGAACCCCCTGCGTGTTGCGATGGGCGCTTACTTCTTCGGCATCCTGCAGTCGCTCGCCAGCGTCGCGCAGAGCAGCATCCAGAGTGTTCCAACGCAAGCGTTCTCGGTCGCCCCGTTCGTGCTGATGATCCTGGTACTGGTGCTGACCTCCGGCGAGTGGCTGGACAACTTGATGTCGCGGCTGCCGCTCAAGGTCCGGCGGCCCATCCTGCGGGCAATCCGCCAGCCCGCGCCGGCTGCACTGGGCAAGGTGTTTGAACAGGACTGAACCAACCCTTGCGATGGCTTGGAGCCATCGCAAGGGTGCGCAAGGCGCTAAGGCGTAAATCCCAGCAAACTCTGCGGCGATTCGTACAGGATTGCCCGCGCGATCGCCAGCGCGTCGTCGATGTTGTACTGCCCCTGCGCCACCTTCTGAGCCAGCACCTCCGCCAGTTGCTTGCGCACGATCAGCGCCTTGGCGTAAGTCCAGTCCACGCAATACGCATCGCTGAAGAAACCGATCTGCTTGTTCGTCGCGACCATGTCCAAACGATCGCTGATGACCTTGCGCATCGCGCCGGGGAAGAAGTTGTGCCACCAGTAGCCGGCCAGCGACAGGTTGGGCAGTTCGCGCGCCAGCGTGCAGAGCGACTGACTGGCGTGTTCGCTGGACAGGAACACCTGGAAGCGCAGGCTGGGATGCCGCGCGATGATGGCGGCCACCTCAAAGATCGTCTCCTGGCGCAGTTTGCTGCCCGTCTCATACGGCAGCGGTTCGGCGCCGAACGAGAACTGGTACACGATCTCGCCGGCGTGCTTCTCGAGTTCGGTCAGGAACGCTTCCAGGATGTAACTGGCGTAAATATCCCGTTCAGCGGGTGTGGGCCGGTCGCGCTTTGCCAGCGCGTCGGTCATCTGCGATGCGTCCACATCTCGGAAGTTGATGTCGGTAGAGATGTGCTGTGCGGTGCTGAGCACCCGGCCGTAGGGGATACTAGCCACGTAATGCGCGATGGCGGCGTGTACATCCTCAACGGTGCGAATCGTGCGCGCCAGCTCGGGACGTTGCGAGCCCATCGTAACCGGCAGCGGCGCGCCGGGGCCGGGCTGATTCCAGGCGCGTTCCAGCTCATACAGCGGGATGTCGTTTACCCCCCATTGCGCGCGTGTAAAGAAAGCCCATTCAAGCGCATAATGCAGCACGTCGTCGTAGCGACCGTCATGGCGCCGCCACAATTCGGTGCCGGCGCGCTGCACGCCGGCCATCTTCAGGATGCGGCGCGGCCACTGTACATCCGTTGCTCGTTCGCGGATGATGGCATCGATGGTGCGCCAGTTATCCGGCGTAACCGGTTCGCTCCATCCGTACAGGTCGCGCAGGATCACGCGCACACCCCAGTAGATGCTGGTGTTCTGGATATGGCGCAGAAAAGGCGCCGCTTCGGTCAGACGGTCGGTTGACTCCGCCTCATCGGGCTCCTCGGAAAGACGGGCGCGGCTGGGGCAGCCGGCGCTGACGAGATCGGACACGACCATGTGATAGAGCACGATATCGTGCAGGCCGCGCGCCGATAGATGCGCTGCATCCAGGTGCGTGTGGATATCCAGCAGCGGGATGCCGGACAGCCCTTCCTCCAGCGTCACGATCAGGTCTTGATTTGGCATACCTTACCTCCCCTGTAAATGACTCACTGGTTATGAGATAAAAAGGCATCGACCGCCGCCCGATTCGGGATACCGGCGCGGCCGCCGGGATGCGCCGCCTTGATCGCAGCCGCGGCAGACGCGACTTTCACTGCAGTGTCGATTGGTTCAGCGCGGGCGATACAGGCAGCATACGCGCCGTGAAACACATCGCCGCAGCCGGTCGTATCCACTACCTGTACCGGATAGGCCGGTTGGTGAATGACGCTGTTATCGGACTCACCGCCGCTGTACCAGCAGCCGCGCTCGCCGGCCGTCACGACACAACAGGCTTTGCCCGCCGAAAGGGCGCGTAAGGCTTGCACCATCCTGGCCGGTTCGGTCTCGCCGGTTTTGCGCAGCGCAAAACTGATTCCCACGATGAGATGATCGACCAGCGGGGCCAGCTCCACAGCGCGCGGCTCGCTTTCGCGCTCGATGTCGGCCACCACGGGGATACCCTTGGCATTCGCAATCTCAATCGCTTTCAGCCCGCCATCGACGGCATGATGATCGACGAACAACACACGGCAATTGCCTATGAGTTCAGCGCTGATTTCATGCGCCTGCCGCCATTGCACGCCCGCAAAGGATGCCATGATGCTGCGCTGGCCGTTGGTGCGATCCACGATGATCCTGGAGTGGATCGGTCGCGCGGAAGAGCGCCGCAGCACCGGGCTGCAATCGACGCCCTCACGTGCGAACTCATCCAACGTATAGTTCGAGAGGTCATCGTCGCCCATCCTGCGGGCAATCCGCCAGCCCGCGCCGGCTGCACTGGGCAAGGTGTTTGAACAGGACTGAACCAACCCTTGCGATGGCTTGGAGCCATCGCAAGGGTGCGCAAGGCGC
>JAMCQN010000035.1:0-51599 GCA_023382055.1 Chloroflexota bacterium | reverse complement strand
GTTCGAGAGGTCATCGTCGCCCAGGATGCCGGCATAGGCCGCAAGCGCTCCCAGCCGCGCCGCCGCCACCAGCGCCGTCCCGACCAGGCCGCCGCCGTGGCGCTGCTGATCCAGCACGGCCACTTTCATGTCGGGCAACGGGTACTGTTCGACGTAAATCAGGTCGTCGACGGTCACTGCGCCAAACCCAAGCACATCCCACTGCGCACCCATACCGCCACCTCGGATTAGTGCAACGTGATAGAAACCATTTGACTATCGCGGAAGTCCGGCTTCTCCCCGACAAACCCTAGGCCAGCCCGGCCAGTTGCAGTGCAGCCTGCGGCGTCTGACCGTCGTGGATCACAGCCTTAAAAGCGTTCACTGCGGCAGAAATATGCTGGAATCCCCAGATGTTGCGCCCGATGGTCGCGCCGCGCGCGCCACTCTGCACCACCTCAGCCATCATGCCCAGCGCCAGTTCCAGCGTCTGCGACTGCGGGCCGCCTGCGGCAACCAGCGGAACGGGGCAATCGGCGACGATCTGGCCGAATGCGGCGACATCCCCGCAGTAGGGGGTCTTGACCACGTCGGCGCCGGCTTCGACGGCGCAGCGCGCCGCCCACGCGATGTTATCGGGCGTATAGGAAATCTGCGCGCCATCAGCGTAATCGCGCGGGTAAATGTGGCAGATGACGGGGATGTCGAAACGCGCGGCCTCGCGCACGGAATCGGCCACGCGGCGCAGATAAACAGCCTCGGTCGGGCCGCGCACAAACGCCGCGACAGCGAAGGCGTCCGCGCCCAGCCGCACGGCGTCTTCGGGGCTGGCAATCTGTTCCATCGCGGTGTCGTCGATGCGGATAGTGCTGCTCTGCAGGATCAGCGGGATGCGCCCGGCGTAGGGCGTCCACGCGTGCATGGCGATCCCTTTGTGCATGGTCACGGCGTCCGGGCGCGCGGCGGCGATCGCTTCCAGCGTTGCACCGATGTGGCGCAGCCCCGGCGGCAGCCCCTGTCCATAAGCGATGAAATGGTCAACCGCGACAGAGCACAGTCGACCGGAAGGATGAGAGAAAATGCGATTCAGGCGTATTAGTTTTCCGATGCTCATAATGGTTGCCAGCAGTGTAGCCGATTTTCATCCTGACGTGATGGCCTGTTTGGTGTCGTCGGGCATCCTTCGACTACACGGCGCGCAATCACTTGCGGAAGGAGTAGTTGTCGGCATGCGCGCCGTTCCGCTCAGGATGCCTGGCTATTTTGGTAATGCTAACTAGGACAAGCACCCTGAGCGGCGGGCGGTCAGATGATCGAGTTGGAGGTTCGTATCGTTGTGACCGCCCGCAGTCGAAGGGCGCGTCTTTCATACTTCGCGCATCCTTCGTCCTTCGATTCCGCTCAGGATGCCTGGCTTTTTTGGTAATGCTAGCCAGGACAAGCACCCTGAGCGAAGGGCGGTCAGATGATCGAGTTGGAGGTTCGTATCGTTGTGACCGCCCGCAGTCGAAGGGCGCGTCTTTCGCCCTTCGTCCTTCGTATTTCCGAAACAAGACTCCCGGAATCTGCGAGATTCCGGGAGTCTTCCGTTTCACTCGAGTGTGTCAGACGCCGAATTCATTTGGTGGCCAGCTCACTGCTGCGGGAATGAAACGCTCAACGATCCCTTGCCCACCTCGCGGTGACATTGCACGCAGCGCTCCGGCACGACGATCTTCGTATCGAGGTACATGTCCGCCTCAATGGTGCGATGTGTTTCGTGGCAACTGGAACACAACAGGCCGGTGTCGTATTTCACCAATCCTGCCGCGATGACGGCCTGCTTGTCCACAGTTCCCGGCGGAGGGATCACACTGGCGCCGTTGCGCCACAGATCATATACCACCGGCAGCATATTGTGGTAATGGTTAGCCATGCCGGCGACCAGCAGCGTTTTCTGGTGGCAGGCCAGGCAGCCATCGTTGGACAGATGCGGGACGCTGACGCGCAGCTTCTCGACAGTCGTATCGTTTTCACCAACCAGCCAGGTGAGTGAGTTGCGCACGCTCAGCGTGAGCATATCGAAGCGATGCGCCGGGCTGCCGGTGCCCTGATGACAGTCGATACAGTGGATGTTTTCGCCCTGACCGCGCAGCCACTGGTAATGGAAACTGGCTAAATCGACGGCCAGCGCTCCCGCCACAGCGGAACCGGCACGATCGTAATAAGCGCGTTCCGGCGCGGTGTGGCAACCCAGACAGAAGCTGTCGCTGGCCTGTTCCCTGGTGACGCGCGCAACGCTGTAAATACCGCCGCCAACGATGAGGCAAAACGCCAGCAGGATCAGCCATTTGCCGATGCGACGGCGCGGCCGGCGCAGACGATAGCCGAAGCCATCATCGTCATCATCTTCCGGCAGTTCGTACTCGTCAGCAATTGTTCGCATGATGTAGTCAGCCAGTATCGGCTGCGATTATATCCACGCCGTCACTGCAATTTCACACCCATCGCCAGCAGCATGTAGAGCAGAACAACCTTGATGCTGTTGTTGATGGCATGAATCAGGAACGTTGTCCATAGTGAACGGCTGCGTTCATACACGACGGCCTGTAGCAGACCCATAAAGCCCACCCCGGCGGCAATTGCGATGTTTCCGTGCGCCAGGCCAAAGAGGATGGCGCTGCCAAACGTGCCGATCCAGACGCCCCAGCGGTCGCGCAGCCAGGTGTAGAGCATCCCGCGAAAGAAAAGCTCCTCGGCGAATGGAACCACCATCCCTGCCAGCACGAACATACCGATGAATGCCGCCCAGGTGAAGCCTTGCGGCGCCAGGAACGGCAACTGGGGATTCTGCGGATTCTCATGGAGCAGCATCTGAACCAGCACGGCGATGATGCCCGTGAGAACCAGAGCGAGCAGGCCGGCGCCGATTGCTGCAACGATCCAGCGTGTGGTGGTTGCGCGCAGCCCCACAGCCGACCAGTCCAGTTTGCGGCGGCGGATGCCCAGGAAGTAGACGGCGCCAATCAATACGATCCCTTCGAGCGCCGTCGCTGTCAGCGAGAGCGCTAATGTGTCTGGAACGAGTAATTTGAGACCGTACACACCTGCCAGCAGGATAACGAGGCTGAGCGCTCCGACGAGCGCGACATCGGCAAACCGCCAGGTCGGTGTGCGCAGTGTTGGCGAAACGACCGGTTCGGTTACTGCCATGATTCAGATATTGTAAGCGCCGATGCCGCAGCGCACAGGTCAGGCGCCGACGACCATCATGCGCGCCAGGCGGTCCGAACCGCTGATCGCAATGGCTTCGTCGCCGCCGGCCGGGCGGCCGCGCCGCTTGAGATTCCTGGCCTTTAGTGACTTCGCCCCACCCTTTACCGTGATATAGACAATGGCATCTTCCTCGGTCGCCATCACGGCATCCGCTACGGTTATATCGCGGGTCAGCTTGGCGGTCACCACACCTTTGCCGCCGCGCCCCTGCACCGGGTAATCCTTGAAGGCCAGGCGCTTGGCGTGTCCGTCGGTGGTGCCCAGCACTACTTCCAGTTTCTGGTTCGTTTCATCGGCGACGCCCATGGACAGGACGATATCGCCATCCAGCAGGCGGATACCCACCACACCGGTTGCGGGCAGCCCCATCGCGCGCACGTCATCCTGCTTGAAGCGAATCGCCATGCCCTGCTGCGTGAAGAGCATGATGTCCTCATCGCCACGGGTCTGGCACACACTCACCGCCTGGTCGCTCTCGGTCACGCCGATGATCGTGAAAACCTGGCCGGTCGCGCCGGGTAGCAGGCTCACCTCGCTGCGCTTGACCATGCCGCCACTGGTTGCCACCATTACGAAGCCGGTTGCGCCGCTGCGCGGCAGCATAAACGCGCCGGCGATGTCGTCCTCCTGCGGGAAGCTGAGCGTACTCAGCGCCACACCCCCGCCGCTGGTGACGTCCTCCTGAGGCAGGTTGGCTACGGATAAAACGATGGCTTTACCCGATGCGCCGACGACATAGACCAGATCGGCAGTTGTGGTCTTGACGACGGCCGCCGGGACGACGCCCACCTGCGCGGTGATTTTCGGCGCATCGGCTATGCGCCCGATGCGGCCATTCTGTCCCACCACTACATAAACGGTCTCGGTCGGCACCAACTCATGCGTGGTGAGCACGTCATCAGTGCTCATTACTTTGTGCCGGGCGTCTCCGATAATGGTGGTGCGGCGGGCGTCGCCAAAGCGTTCCTTCAACGAAGCGAGTTCGTCGCGGATGACGCCCAGCATTTTGGCCGGGTGCGCCAGCAGGTCTTCGAAGTATTTGATCTGCTTGCGCTTTTCAGTCAGTTCGTCTTCCAGCTTCTTGCGCTCCAGCGCGGCCAGGCGGCGCAGCGGCATCTCGAGAATCGCGTTGGCCTGCAATTCCGTGAACTTCAGTTGCTTGACCAGCCCCAGTCGGGCAACATCCGTATCGTGAGAGCGGCGGATCAACCGGACGATCTGGTCGATGATATCCAGCGCCTTCACCAATCCTTCGAGGATGTGGGCGCGCTCTCTGGCGCGCGCCAACTCGAATTCGCTGCGGCGGCGCACGATCTCGCGGCGGTGCTCGATGAACACCTGCAATAGCTTCTTCAGCGGCAATACGCGCGGTTCGCCATCCACCAGCGCCAGCATGGTCACGCCAAACGTGCCTTTCATCGCCGTGTATTTGTACAAGCCCACCAGAACGGCGCGCGGGTCGTCGTTTTTGCCGATATCGATGACAATGCGCATGCCGCGCCGGTCGCTTTCGTCGCGGATATCGGTGATGCCGATGATTTTCTCGTCGCGCGCCAGATCGGCGATACGCTCGATCAGGGCGGACTTGTTGACTTCATACGGCAGCTCGGTGACGATGATGTGCGTCTTGCCGCGCTGGCCTTCCTCAATATGCGCCTTGGCCTGCACCGTGATCTTGCTGCGCCCCGTAGCGTACATAGCCTTGATGGCGTCCGAACCTTCCACCTTGTCGTTGTAACGGAAGGCGATGCCGCCGGTGGGAAAGTCGGGGCCTTTCATGAACTTCATCAGCTCATCGACATCCACATCCTCCATGCGTTTCCAGTTCTCGATCAGGTAGGCCGTTGCGTCACACACCTCGGACAGATTGTGCGGGGGAATGTTGGTCGCCATACCGACGGCGATGCCGGTCGCGCCGTTGACCAGCAGGTTAGGCAATGCGGCCGGCAGAACGGTCGGCTCCTGCAGTGTGCCGTCGAAGTTATCCTGGAACTCGACCGTGTCCTTCTCCAGATCGGCCAACATGTCCATGGACGGCTTGCTGAGGCGCGCCTCGGTGTAACGCATGGCAGCAGGCGGATCGCCGTCGACGCTGCCGAAGTTGCCCTGGCCGTCGACCAGCAGGTAGCGCAGCGAGAAATCCTGCGCCATGCGCGCCATTGCGTCGTAGACCGCCATGTCGCCATGCGGGTGATACTTGCCGAGTACATCCCCGACGATACGGGCGCTCTTGCGGTAAGGGGCATCGGCGCGCAGGCCTGTGTCGTGCATGACGTACAGGATGCGCCGCTGGACGGGTTTCAAGCCGTCGCGGGCGTCCGGCAGCGCGCGCGACACGATGACGCTCATCGAGTAGGACAGATAAGCGTCCTTCATCTGTTCGTTGATGTCGACGCGCCGGATGCGGCCGTACCGGCTGTCCTCCAACTCCAGTTCGACCTGCGCCGGTTCGCCGTGGCCGTTCCGGCTTATGGTTTCCTTGTTTCGGTTTGACTGTCTTGGCATTTGCACACCTGTTCTACTTTTCCGTTTCGATTATACAGACTCCGCCGAAAGCATTCAGCGCCTTTTCGTGACAACTACAGATCTAGCGTCTGTGCCACAATTGAGAAAACCAGACAGTCCTCAAGGAGGAGTGATGAAGATCGAGCACTTTGCAGTCATCGTGAAAGACCCGCCGGCTGTTGCCAGGTGGTACACCGATAACCTGGGCATGCGCGTCGTGCGCGCGGGCGGCCCGCCCACCTACACGACATTTATAGCCGACGAGAGCAACCAGGTCATGGTGGAGATCTATTGCAACGCCAACGTGCCGGCGCCGGATTACGCCTCGCTCGATCCGCTGATCGTCCACATGGCTTTCGTCGCCGCCGGCGACATGAAGGAGCAGGTCGCGCGATTGCTCGCAGCCGGCGCGACGCTGTACAGCGATATCGGCGTCACACCTGCGGGCGACCAACTGGCTATGCTGCGCGACCCGTGGGGCTTTGCCATTCAGATCGCGCGCCGCCAGAAACCGATGATCCCATGAAAATAAAACACGTCGAGGCGATTCCGCTGGTGCGCCAGTTGGAGAGCGTTTTCCAGGGCGGCACGTATAAGATCACCAGCCGCAACACCATCGTGACGCGCGTCGAACTGGAGAACGGCATACTGGGCGAGACATTCGGCGGCGATGAAGACCAGTATCAGTTCGATGTGTGCCGCGTCGTCAACGATATCTACCGGCCGCTGCTGGTGGGCAGCGATATACGCGACCTGGAGGCCAACTGGGGGCGCCTGTGGAATACCCGCGTCGATCTGAACAACCGCGGCATTCACACGCTCGATCTCGCCAAGCATTGCGTGCTTACCCAGGCGATTGCCGCGGTAGACAATGCCTCGTGGGATGCGCTGGGCAAATACCTGAACCAGCCGGTCTACAAACTGCTGGGCGGCTACCGCGAGTGCGTGCCGGTACTGGCTATCGGCGGTTATGTGATGGCCGGCAAGACACTGGCCGACCTGGCCGGCGAGATCGAATACTACAAAGCGCACGGCATCTTCGGCATGAAGCTGAAGGTGGGACATCTCAGCGTGGAAGAGGACATCGAGCGGACGAGGCTGGCGCGCAAGGTGGGCGGGCCGACCTTCCATCTGTGTACCGATTCCAACCAGGCCTGGCGCACTGACGAGGCCATGACGTTTGCGCGCGGGGTGCTGGACTTGAACCTGGCATGGCTGGAGGAGCCGGTGCGCTGGTATGAGCAGATCGAAGGCAACGCCAGGCTGCGCAGCCTGGGCATCCCGGTCACCGCCGGACAGGGCGAGATATCGCGGCACGGCTGCCGCGACCTCATCGTGCGCGGGGCGGTGGATATCCTCAACGTCGATGTGACCATCGCCGCCGGAGTCACCGAGTGGCGTCGCATCGCAGCGATGGCGCACGGGTTCGGCGTGCGGATGGCCCACCACGAAGAGCCGCAGATCGCGCTGCACCTGTTGGCCGGCGCGCCGAATGGGCTGCTGGTGGAGATATTCCCCAATTACCAGCGCGACCCCATGTGGTTCGATCTGCCGGAACAACAACCTGCGATCAAGGACGGCGTTATGCTGCTGCCGGATGGCCCCGGCTTCGGCATGCCACTGCGGCAGGACACAATCGAGAAATGGAGGGCCGCCTTTTAGGCAACACTCTACCGTGAAAGGAGAAAAACATGGCTGCCCAAGCATCATTGCGTGATCTGGCGAAGTCGATCATCGCTGGGAAGTCTGAAGGCGGTGAGATCGAAGGTTTTCTCGCGCAACTACGCGCGATTTACGACGCAACCGCACTCAGCCGCGGGGTGTTCCGGATCGAGGAGACGAGTGTGTTATGGGCTGTCGAGGTTGCCGGAGGCAAGCCGCCTGTCTTGACCACGCGAACCTATGATGAAGATGGTTCAGTCTGGTTCGAATGGGAAGCCCCGCAACCCGATCCGCGCCCGGATATCCTGGCTACAGGTGCGCAGAATCAGCTAATGACGCGGCTGGGCGACTCGGACGTCTACATCGCGTTGCGCGACCTGCCTAACTTCTCCGCAACCGCATATCGCATCGCAACCGACGCCCAGCGTATTAAGGACGAGTGGGTTGTCATCGAATACTACCCCCCTCACCCGGATTGCCTGCCGCAGCCGGGAGTGCCGCAGGGTGCTGTCACCACGTTTGTATGGCATAGCCAGGTTTTCCCCGGCACAGGGAGGCGTTGCTGGGTGTATGTGCCGGCGCAATACCGGCTTGATGGACCACCGGCCTGCCTGATGGTGTTCCAGGATGGTGGTATGTACCTGGAGCCGCCTGCTCCTGTCCCGACCATCCTTGACAACCTGATCCACAGGGGCGAATTGCCGCAGATAGTGGGCTTATTCGTTGACCCCGGCACTTTTCCAGATCAGCCCGGGCAGCGCCAGAACCGCAGCTTCGAATATGACACCCTGTCCGACCAGTATGCGCACATGCTGCGGGATGAATTGATCCCGGAGGTAGCGAAAGTGGCGGCGCTGCGCAGCGATGCGGCGAGTCACGCGATCTGCGGGATATCATCGGGAGGGGCGTGCGCTTTCACTGCGGCATGGCAGATGCCCGACCTGTTCGGCAAAGTCCTCTCGCACTGCGGCAGCTTTACGGATATACGCGGCGCGCACCAGTATCCACTACTCATCCGGCGCACTGAACGCAAGGATATCCGGGTATACCTGCAGGACGGCAGCAACGACATTGACGACTCGTGCGGGAGCTGGCGGTTGGCGAACATGGAGATGGCCGCCGCGTTGAAGTTCCGCAGCTACGACTATTGGTTCGAATACGGGCGCGGTTACCACAGCCTGGCGCACGGCGGGGCGACCCTGCCGGACGCGCTGCGCTGGTTATGGCGCCCGTCACGGGCCTGAACTGAATCAGTCAAACAGAAACCTGCCATTCTTATCATTCAAGCTGCAACCGGCACAGCAGTCAAATGCCCGGGTTCAGATAGGCGTGTCAGGTTGTTGTCGCCTTATTGAGATGAAAGCGCCCTTCTTGTCGTTGGCGTATCCGCGTTATTTTCGTACAATCGACTCTCAGGTTACACGTAATTCTGAAGGATGACACATTCGGATGGCGATAACAAAGACCAGGACCCTGGCGCGCGCATACGATCCACGCAAGGTCGCTCGATATGAGAGAGACAGTTGGGTTGCTTATTATCGCAAGCGCTGGCTTACCCTGCTGCGTGTGTTCATCGGGCTGCTGCATTATGCGTTTGGCCTGCCCTTCCTGCAGACGCTTCACGTCGCTTACCTGGCGACGCGCGCCCTCATCGCATTCGCGCCGAAGCAAAACGATGTCACCCAGGCCGAGACCTACATGCGGCGTTTCTTTGAATTCATCAAACAGATTTTCAACGAGGATTTTGACGCGGCAATCGTCGCCAGGCTCGAGGTCAACTGGTGGGTGGTGCATCGCCAGTTCGCCGGCCGGAGCGACACAACTGAACTGGTCGAGGCGCTGACTCAGGCTTATGCCGCTGAATATGGCATCGAGCCGGCCGCGGTGCGCGAGGCAGCCTATTACCGTGCGCAGGCCATGCTGCACTCAGACTGCTGGGTCGACGACGGGTGCGATATCACCAGCCCATTGCTGGCGCAGGAGGAAGAGGAATTGCACAGATCCTACGCCGCTCTGCGTACCGCTATCGCATTGAACCCACCTCAAATGCAAAATGAACAGTAAATGAACGCGACCTCAGCAGCCCGGTCCTGGCCCAGGAAGAGTGGGACTTGCGCAAGTCGTATATCACGCTGCGCGCCGTCGTCGGTGCGTCGCAGTGAACGACGACTACAGGAGAATTCACCGCAGAGGTCACAGAGATCGCAGAGAGACAATCCATCTTGTTACGGCCTCCACATGATTCACAGTTCAGATGCGTACCGCGAAGGATCGAAGGCGATGATTGAGCTTTTTCTTCTTTGCGCTCTTTGTGTGCTTTGCGGTAAATCCATTATTTCCCGATCAGCTTGCGCTTCTTCTCCAGATACTCGCAGTAATGCGCGTACGGGATATCCGGCGGCGCCAGGTGATCGAGGTGCGGGATGTAACCGCCCTGCTCGAATAGCGGTTTGATGCGCTCCAGTTCCGCGTCGATGGCTTTGCCGCCGCGCACGAGCGGCTCCTTGGCGATTCCGCCGCGCAGGCGCAGTTCCATGCCGAACTCCCGGCGCCAGGCGTAAGGATCGACGCCGGCAGCGACCTCCAGCGGGAACATGATGTTAACCCCTTCCTCCAGCCAGTTGCGCACGATGTCATGCGGATTGCCGTCGCAGTCCACCATCGAGATCGCACAGCCGCGCTTGCGCGCCGCCTCCATGACGCGATGATAGCCGGGCTGCAGGAACTCGCGGAACAGCTTCGGGCCGACCAGCGGGCCGTTCTTGCCGGCCATGTCCTCCCACCACATCACGCCGTCTACCGGGATATCGGGCGGCAGCCGTTCAATCTGCTGCGCGGCGACGCACGACCAGTGCTCCACCATGTCGTGCAGCATGGACGGGTAGTCGTAGAACGCGACTGAAAGGGCTTCCATGCCCATCCAGTTGCGCAACTGGCCGTAAAAGCCGATGCAGAACACGGTGATCATCTCGCCGCGCTGGACGGCGCGCCGGGCCGCCCACAGGTCGCCCGGGAACAGGGCGCGCGACGTATCGCCGGGATCATAGCGTTTCTTCATCTCCCGCCAGTCTTCAGGCGTCTCCACCGGGAAGCGGATAAAACGCGGGATGGAGCTCTGGTCGACCTCGTTCTCGTAGCGCTCGGCCAGCACGCCCGCTGTGTCGCGCATGATCACCGATTCAGCCTTGCGCTCGATGACTTCCTCAGTGAACCTGGGGTGCATGCCCAGTTGCAGGTCGATGCCATACCCTTCGGGCTCGAAGCCGAAGAAGCGGTCCAGCCGGGCGGGGAACATCTCGTTCTGCTCGTCATCGCTCAGGATGGCCGGCATCCCTTCGCGCACCCAGCGCCGGATGGTCTGCGGCCAGTAGCCGAATTCGATATCGGGAACGCGATCGACGTTCTGGTAGGTGTAAACGCGGTAGAACCTGTCGGTAATCTCAGTGCGCATAGGTATCTCCAGTCATGATATGCAATAACATGCCGGTGGCGCGGCGCTCAATGAACCCATGAGTATTATGCAGAGAAACGCGAATTACACACGAGTCAAAGGCACGAGGTTCAGGTGCATGACGCTGACAAACGGCTTACAAGTGCAACCCGTAGAAGCGCGTTGCGTTGCCACCATAGACGTCGTCGCGTTCCTGCTGCGCCCAATCAAGCCCCAGTATCGTGTCCATTAACTGGAGCACTCCCTGGTATGTTGCATATTTCAAACACACCGGCCAGTCGGCGCCGAACATGACGCGCCGCTTGCCGAATGCGCCGATCACGTGGTCAGCAAACAGCTTTACGGCCTGCGGCGACCAGCCCGGGTTGTTACTGCCATAAACCATGCCGGAAAGCTTGCACATCACGTTGGGATACGCGGCGAGTTGGGACATATACCCGGCCCACGGCTGCAGGATGCGGCTGTGATAAGCCGGCGTTGCCAGGTGATCGACTACCGCCTTCAATGTCGGCACGCGCTCCATCAATTGCACAAGGTATGGCAGATGGCGCGGGTTCGACTGCAGATCGACGGTGAAACCTCTCTGTGCGAGAAACGCGAGATTTGATACGACCACATCCTGCAGAATCCACTCGGACGGCAGGTCCTGGATCGTCGGGCGAATGCCGACGAACTTCGGGTTGCGGTGAAAGTGCTCCCACTGCCGACGGAAGTCACTCGCCGTCAGGTCCAGCCAGCCAACCACACCGGCCACGGTTGCTTCATTTGCGGCAATACCCAGCAGGAACTCCGTCTCGGCAGCGCTCGGCGCAGCCTGCACGACTACGGTTTTATCGATGCCGAACTGTGCCATGAGCGGTTTCAGATGCTCCGGCATAAAATCGGCATACAGCAAGCCCGAAGCAGGCGTAAGCCAGCCATAATCGGTGCGTGAGATTAACCAGTAGTGCTGGTGCGAATCGATTTTCATTGCCATGATATCCTCGCGGTTACCAATATGATAAGGCGGATTGTAAGTGATCGACCCGGATAATCATGTCGTTCGGTTATGCGCGCAAGGCATGCAGGCCGAAACCCAGGGACGCGCCGATGATGCACGCGCGCTGTATATGCAGGTACGAGTGAAGTTCATGCTTCACCGTCACAAGGAGCAATCAATGACCACGCAAAGCCCGCTCGTAACCATCCCGCAGACGGAGGTCCACATTCTATCGTCCGCTCACGTCGATCATGATTTCAGCATATCCGTGGCGTTGCCCCCCGGCTATGCCGACTCGCAACAGTCGTACCGAACACTTTACATGACAGACGCCAACTGGCTCTTCGACATGACAGTTCCTATCGTCAGGTTCCTTGGACTCGACGGGCAAATACCGCCACTGGTCATCGTAGGCATCGGGTACCCGGGCCGGTGGTATAACACGCCGGAGCGCAATCACGATTTCGTCCCGCACGGGTGGCTTGACGATCCCGCCGCAGGCGGGGCCGATCAGTTTTTACGCTTCATCCGCAGCGAGTTGATACCGTTCGTGGGTTCCACCTATCGGGTTGACAACGACGACAGAGCCTTCTGGGGCGATTCACTCGGAGGACTGTTCGGGCTATATGTGCTGCTCAACCATCCCGACACATTCGACCGCTACGTTCTGGGCAGCCCGTGGATTGATCGGGCGGATCACCCGGTTTTCGAATACGAGCGCGGTTACGCAGCGAGCCATACCGACCTGCCGGCCAGGGTTTGTGTGGCGGCGGGGGCGCTGGAATTTGAGAACGTGCTTGCCAACATCGATCGGTTGACATCCTCCCTGCGAGGTCGCGACTATCCTAATCTCAAGCTAACAACGCATAGCTTCGCGGGCGAATCGCACATCTCTGTCATGCCGTACAACGTAAGCAAAGGTATTCGAGCGGTTTTCGCATGACGTGCACGGCCGGACCACCTCCACGTCCCCTTTTATGATTCGCGACCCAGTCTATATACCTGCAGAATGAATTCGTCACGCTACAACTATGTCTGGCTGAGGTAGAGTATGGTATTAGCGAGGTCATTGGATGAGATTACTGGGTATACGGAGGATGATGGAATGGAATCTACAAAAGTAAAGACGAACGGCCATGTGAAGACAGGTGGCCCGGAGGGCCAGATCGACACCGCGCGCTGCATCGACGTGCCGAAGGTGGTGGGCGAGGACAAGGTGAGGTTCTTCGTCGAGCAGGGCTATCTCATCATGGAGAACCTGGTCACCCCGGACGAACTGGAAGAACTGAAGGCCGACACCAACTTCATCTCGCGGGGCGGCTATCCAAGCAAGAACCTCAAACCGCTGCCTGCGGACATGAGCGACGCCGAGGTGCTCAAGAACATCCTGTGTATCCACCAGCCGCACTACATCAGCCTGGTGATGCAGAAATACGTGCAACACCCCCTGATCTGCGGCGTGCTCAGCCAGGTCACCGCCGCCCACCTGCCTTTCTGGGAGGGCAGCGTGAAGTGCATGCAGTCCATGCTGTTCGTCAAACCGCCGCAGTTCCAGGGCCAGGCGTGGCACCAGGACGAGATCTACATCCCCACCCGCGACCGCTCGCTGATCGGCGCGTGGATCGCCATCGACGACGCAACCATCGAGAACGGCTGCCTGTACGTCGTCCCCGCCTCGCATCGTCAAGGCTACCTGTATCCGCAACACCCGCACAACAACCCCGACGAGTTCGACTTCGCGCCGGAGAGCTACGGTTTCGACGAGTCGCAGGAAGTGCCTGTGGAAGTGAAGGCGGGCACGGTGGTGTTCTTCAACGGCTATCTGCTGCACCGCTCGCACAGGAATCGCAGCATCGGCTACCGGCGCGTGCTGGTGAACCACTACATGAACGCCTGGTCGCTGCTGCCGTGGAGCCTGAAAGAGGGCGAGCACGTGGCGATGGCCGACCGGCGCAAGATCATTCCGGTGGCCGGCGTCGATCCCTACTCGTGGAAGGGCTTCGAGCCGACCGAGCAGGACGTCTGGCTGCGCACGTGCAAAGCCAACACGCCTGAACGCGATGAACACGCGCCGTTGTAAGTGAATTGAGACCTGACAGGTGGGTGCGCCGCCTGTCAGGTCTTCATGCTTACGGGAATAGCTTTTCGACCACGTCGGGGGCATATTCCCGCACGATATCCCCATTGATGGCATTCTTCCTGATAATATCGCGGTACAGCATCGCGCTGCGGCGGGGTGTGCGCTCGCCGGTGAGCGGGTCGAACTGGTACAGGCCGAATTTCAACCGCCAGCCGTCCGCCCATTCGAAATTGTCGGTCAGCGTCCAGTGGTAGTAGCCCTGGATAAGTTGGAACTGCACCGCAGACCACAGGGCGCGCAACTCGCGCAGAATGAATCCGGGCCGCAGGTGATCGTCCGCGTCCGGCAAGCCGTTCTCGGTGATATACACCGGCAGCCTGGACAGCACAAGATACTTCAACAACGGCGTGATGCCTTCCGGGTAGACATCGCCAGTGTCGAAATCGCTCATTTCAGCGCCGGGTATAGTGACCTGCCTGCCCCACAGCGTGCCGGGGCTGGCGGAATCGAAAGCCACGCCCTGGCGACCATAGTAATTCACCCCGATCCAGTCCAGAGTGCCGCGCAACGGGCGCGGGCTGGGCGGGCGGCCGCGCAACATCGCCAGGCTCCAGCGACCCTTCAAGAGCGCGGTAAGACTATCGCGGTTGAACGCGCCATCCAGCAGACGCGCCGCCGTGCGGTCCAGCATGCTGGCGGGATTCAGCGGCTGGAACAGGCGCATGTGATGGGCGAATCCCACCCGCGCCAGCGCCTGATGCTCGTGCAGGACCTGATAGGCCGCAGCATGCCCCAGAAGCATGTTGCACATCACAGCCATTGCCTTATCCAGGCGATTGGTCATGCCCGGCGGCATGCGACCGTCGACCAGATAGCCGAGAGTAGCATAGACATTGGGCTCGTTGATTGTGCACCACAGGTCGCATAAGTCGCCCATGCTTTTGACGACCCTGGCGGCGTACCGAACGAACAAGGGAACCACCACATGGGCGTGTTCCCATCCGCCGCGTTCCTCCAGCCACTGCGGGTTGGTGAAGTGGTGCAACGTGACCATGGGTTCGATGCCGCGACGCCGCAGGCCCAGCAGCATCGCGCGATAACGGTCGATAGCGGCTGTGTCGAACTGGCCTTCGCGCGGCTCGATACGGCTCCACTCTATCGAGAGGCGATGGGCGTTCAGGCCCAGATCGACCATGCGGTCAAAGTCCGCTTCGGCGTCCAGCCACCAGCCGCAGGCGTCGCCGGACTTATCGCCATTGCGGATGTGCCCGGGGGCTTGCTCCCATGCCCACCACTGGTTATTGGTGTTGTTGCCTTCTACCTGATGCGCGGCCGTTGCGGCGCCCCATTTGAAATCATCAGGGAAGTAGAATGTCGCGTCAGCCATCATGAAGGAGATTAGAGATTAGAGATTAGAGATTGGAGATTGGAGATTGGAGACTGGAGGCTGGAGACTGGTAATTAGGGATTGGAGATGATCGTTTTAGGACTGGTGATTTACTGTTTGTTATAGCACTCGTGGCGCCAATGGAATCTCCAATCTCCAATCTCCAATCCCAATCTCCAATCTCTAATCTCTAATCTCCAATCTCTAATCTCTAATCTCCAATCTCTCCTATGCAGTCAGGCCGGAGGTTTTCTTGATGCGGCGCGCCTGGGCGTACAGCCACCAGCGCAACGGCGAATACACCTGCGCCCACGCGCCGATATGGCGCACTACCTGGCCGCCAAAACCGCGCTTGAAGCGATACACACCCCACAGCCCGTCATCGCGATCCTTGAAGTTGGCCTCGAGCGTTTCTTCATCCTCATCGGGGATGCCCCACAGGTCGTAGGTTACGCAACCGCGCGCGCGCGCCCAGCGCATGGCTTCCCACTGCAACAGATAAGTCGGCATCAATTCGCGGCCTTCGTTGCCGCTGGCGCCGTAGAGATAGGTCGCCCGCTTGCCGAACGCCACAACGATCATCGCAGCCAGCGGGCGTTTATCATGCTCGGCGATCAGCAGGCTGGCCATGTGGGCGCTTGAGGAAGCGAACAGGTTCATGAACGTCTGATAATAGTCCAACGGATGAATGGCGAAGATGTTGCGCTCCGACGTGGTCTGCATCATGTTGTAGAACATCGTCAGATCATCCGCCCCACCCTCGCGCACGATCACCCCTTTGCGCTTGGCCAGGCCGATGTTGTAGCGCGTCTTTTGTCTCATCAGCGCGAGGATATCGACTTCCTCTTCCACGTCCAGGTTAACCCAGATCGTCCGGCGCGGCTGCACACTCACGTCAATCTGAAACAGGCGGGCTTCCTGCAGCGTGCGCTGATCCGATGGCGTGTCCAGCAGACCCGGCTCGATGATAATGCCGATCGCTCCGCGCGTGCGGGCGATTTTGCTGGTGCTGCGCACGGCGGAAACCGCCAGGTCGCGGTCGTCCCAGTTGACTACGGGGCCGCGCGGCACATAGGCGACGGAGCCCAGCCCATAAGGCAGCCTGCGGAAATGGACGATGGCGCCCCCGACCAACTCGGCGTTTGAGTTGATCAGGCTGGCGCGGGTTGAACGCCAACCATGCGCCGACTTCAATTCGCCCCACTGGTTTGTCTGCAGGAAATGGCCGTACGGGTGCTGTTCGACGAATGCGTCCCACTTCGCGAGAGGAAACACAGGAGGTTTTTTCTCCTTGCGCGCGCGGGTGGGTTCTTCTGGGGTAAACATCGCTCAACGAATGAATCTCAAATCGGGGAACCGGGATTTGAACCCGGGACCTCTGCGACCCGAACGCAGCGCGCTACCAGACTGCGCTACTCCCCGACTGCCGATGAGTTTACCACAGAATCATGGAACGTTTAAGGCGATTCCGGCGCAAGTGGGCCGGTGGTTTGCCACGTCCCCTTGTCGAACTTATTCCCGACGAAAGGATGCAGGTTGATATCGCCGTTGGCGTCGAACGACCATTTGCCCAGCACGCCGTCAAAATCCAGCGTATTGAACATGGCGTCCAGCAGGGCGACGCGGTCCTTCTGGCACACATTGCCGGCGGCTGCAATGATGACGCTCGCCGCTTCATAACCGGTGAAGGCGTAGATATCCGGCTTGCTGGTGTAATGGCTCTCGTAGTCTCTGGCGAAAGCCTGACCTTTCGGCGACAGTTGACTCTCCGCCATGCCGAAGCTGGTGGCATACACCCCCTGCGCCAGGTCGCCGGCGCCATCGGTAAATGCCTTATTCATTAACGCGGAAGTGCCCATGAAGACAGCGTTGATCTTCTCTTTGCGCGCCTCGTTCAGGAACAGGGCTGCTTTGGCAGGATCGCTGCCGCCGTAGTAGATGAAGTCCGCCCGACTGATCAGTATCTTGCTGGCGATGAAGGGCAGGTTATCAGCCTGGTCGCTTACCGCTTCGCGGCCGACAACGCTCAAACCCGCTTTCTGCGCAGCGCTGGCAAATACATCCGATGGGCCACGACCGTATTGTTCGGCGTCATCCACGATAAACACTTTGGTCGCGGTTAATATCCTGGCCAGTCTCACGGCTGCCGCGCCCTGCAGGTCAACCGGCGGCGCAAGGCGCATGAAGTTGCGCTTGCCCATCTCAAAGTAAACATCCGGGTCGCTGGGGGCATAGGGTTTGGTCAGGCCCACATAATCCGCCGAGGGATTGACGATGGCGATGCTGCCCTTGTTCAGTATCGGCATGGACACGCGCGCCGCGCCGGAGTCGAATGGGCCGATATAGGCCATCGCATCGGTATCGGTGACGGCTTTGTAGGCGTTCTCCTGTTCGCGTTCCATTGACCATGCGCCGGTGGCGGGGCTGGCGTCATCGAGCGACACAGTGGTGATCTTGAAAATACCGTCGCACAGCGTACCACTGGCGGTTTTCTGTTCGATGGCAAGGTTGATCCCGTTGACTATGCTCTTGCTCTGTTCTGCCTCATGACCGGCCAGGGGAAGGCTGGAGTAAATCTTGAACGCCTGCCCTTTGACGACAGGCGTGGCGGTTGGGATCGGCTCTTCAGAAGGGACGGGGGTGACCTCCGGCGTGGGCGCAGGTGTTGGAGTATTTTGACATGCCGCGATGAGCATCGTCGCTGCGGCAATGGAACACAGTAATCTGCTATTCATCTACATGCTCTCCTCAATAGGCATCGTGGATGAGTATAGTGCCATGTACAAAAAAGCCGCCGGCGTTTGATTCCGGCGGCCTGCATTTTATTGCGCATGACACAGGCTGGCGTCAGCCCACGCCCAGGTAGGCGTTTCTGACCTGCGGGTTATCGCGTACTTCGCCGGCGTTGCCCTGCAGCACGATGCTGCCCGTCTCCAGCACGTAGGCGCGCTGCGCGACTGAGAGCGCCATCAGCGCATTCTGTTCGACCAGCAGGATCGTCGTTCCCTGCGAATTGATCTCCTTGATGATGCGGAAGATCTCTTCGGTCAGGATCGGGCTGAGACCCATCGACGGTTCGTCGAGCAACAGGAGTTTCGGGCGGCTCATCAACGCCCGCCCCATCGCCAGCATCTGCTGCTCGCCGCCGGAAAGCGTGCCGCCAAGCTGGTTGACGCGCTCCTTGAGGCGCGGGAAGCTGGCGAACACGCGCTGCATGGAAGAATCGATTTCGGCCGCATTGTTGCGCGTGTAGGCGCCCATTTCCAGATTTTCCTGCACGGTCAGCGGCGCGAAAATCTTGCGCCCTTCCGGCACCTGGCTGATGCCCAGGCGCACGATCTGCTCCGCCGCAACGCTGCTGATATCCTGGCCTTTGAAGCGGATGTAACCGCTGCGCGAACGCAGCAGCCCGGAAACGGTGCGCAGCGTGGTGGATTTGCCCGCGCCGTTGGCGCCGATCAGCGTCACGATCTCGCCCTCTTCGAGGTTGAACGAAATGCCCTGCAGCGCGTGAATGGCGCCGTAAAAGACATTCAGATCGTTGACTTCAAGCAGCATGTGTCGCCCCCTTGCCAAGGTAAGCCTCGACGACGCGGGGATCGGCCTGGATTTCCTTCGGCGTGCCGCGCGCAATCACTTCGCCGAAATCCATTACCGTGATGCGCTCGCAGATGCCCATGACGAAACGCATCTGATGTTCGATCAGCAGGATGGTCAGGTTGAAGCGCTCCTGCACGAAGTGGATGAGATCCATCAGCGTGACGATCTCTGCCGGATTCATGCCGGCGGCCGGTTCATCCAGCAGCAGCAGGCGCGGGTTCGAGGCCAGCGCGCGCGCGATTTCCACGCGGCGCTGCTCGCCGTAGGGGAGGTTCATCGCCAGCTCATCCTGGATGCGTTCGAGTTTGAAGATGGACAGGAAATCCTGCGCCTTCTCGGTCAGCTCGCGCTCCATCCTCTCATAACGCGGGGTGCGCAGGATAGCGTCGATCATGCTGTATCCGGCGTGGGTGTGGTACGCGATACGCACGTTGTCCAGCACGCTCAGGTTGGGGAACAGGCGGATATTCTGGAAGGTGCGCCCGACGCCCATCTGCGTGACTTCATACGGCTCAAGCCCGGCGACATTCTGGCCATACAGGATGATCTCCCCGCCCGACGGCGTGTACAACCCGCTGATCATGTTGAAGCAGGTTGTCTTGCCGGCGCCGTTGGGACCGATCAACCCGACCAGTTCGCCAGGATAGATGATCATATCGAAATCGTTGACGGCGCGCAGGCCGCCGAAAAACTTGTTCAACTTTCGGACGTCGAGCAGCGGTTGGTTCGTGGTCGCGGTCGCCGCTGAAGCCATCGGGTTGGCGAGTGTTTCTGTCATGATTTACATCCTGTGATCACTTCAGCGCGGGGACGACGCCGGCAGGCCCCCTAGCTGAATCGTTCCCGCCGCGGCGGGGCGCGACCGGTCGTTTCAGGAACCCCCACTCCACACTGCCCAGAAGGCCTTTCGGGCGCACCAGCATCATCAGCAACAGCGTGATCGGATACAGCACAAAGCGCCATGTGGGCGCCTCGGTGCCCAATTGACCCAGCAGCACGCGCAACATGCCCTCCAGGAAGAACATCCAGAAGAAACCGGCCACGAGGGTGCCGGTCATGCTGCCCAAGCCGCCGAACACGACAATGATCAAGGGATTGAAGCCGATCAGGAAGTCAAACGTTCCAGGGCTGAGAAAGCCGATATAGTGGGCATAGACGCCGCCGCCGAGACCAGCGAATAGACTGCCGGTGACGAATGACAGCAGTTTGTAGTTGGCGATGTTGATCCCCATCGCCTTGGAGGCGGTTTCATCTTCGCGCACCGACAGAATAGCCCGCCCGGTGCTGGAGTGGATGATGTTGCGCATGACCACGATGACCAGCAGCAGGAAGAAGAATGCATAAAACCAGGTCGTAACCTGCGGGATGCCAACCATGCCGCGCCCGCCCTTCATCTCCGGGAAGGGCAGGATGGTATCGGAGTTGACCATCAGCGTATTGACGACGATGACGAAGCCCAGCGAGGCGATGCCGAAGTAGTCGCTGCCCAGCGTCAACACGGGCAGGCCAAACAGGAAAGCAACTTCCGCAGCAAACGCCCCGGCGATGAACACGGCCAGTACAAACACAACCTGCAGCGCGAGATCGCTGCGCAGGATGCCCGGCACATCGGATGTGCCGAAGAGCGGCGCCAGCATCGGCCCAAGTGTCGCCCCAATGTAATAGGCCGCCACCCCGGCGATAATCACGCCGATCAGATAGAGAGTAAACGCCGAGAGTACCGGCAGGCCGCGATAGCGCGATAGAAAACGATTTAAGCCGAGGATGACGACGCCGATAAGGATGACGCCGATACCGGCGACCAGCAATCCGGCGGCATCGCCATTCGTCCAGCGGTAGGTGATGTCCGCAGCCGCATAAGCGCCGATGCCATAAAAGCCCCACTGCCCCAGGCTGAACTGGCCGTTAAAACCGTAGATCAGGTTGAGACCCAGCGAGACCATCGTGATCGTGCAGGCCTGGAACAACAGCCCGGTGTCAAAGTTATTCAGGATGGGCGAATCGCCGACATTGATTGATATCGCGAGTTGCACGACTGCAAACAAGGCGATGATGCCGCCGATTTTCACCCATTTGGAGGCGTGGCCCATGACGCGCAACAGGCCATAAACCCACGCCATGACCGCGGCGATCTTGACAATGCTGATGAGGAGGGAGAGGGGATCCAGTTCCATCGGTAACTCCTAAGCCTTTTCCTTCTCCGGTTCGCCGAAGATGCCCGTTGGACGCACCAGCAGCACAACGATCAGGATCGTGAATGCGATGGCGTCGCGCATAGGCGTCGAGATATACCCGGCGGTCAACGCTTCAGCCTGCCCCATGATCAGCGCGCCGACGAATGCGCCGGGGATACTGCCGATTCCGCCCAGAACGGCGGCGACGAAAGCCTTCAGGCCGGGCAATACGCCCAGCAAGGTATTGATGGACGGATAGGCGATGGCGTACAACACGCCGCCGAGTCCCGCAAACGCCGAACCGATGGCAAAGGTAATCGAGATGACCCGGTCGACATTGATGCCCATCAATTGAGCGGCCTGTTTATCGAACGCGGTGGCGCGCATGGCTTTGCCGATGCGCGTGCGGCGCACCAGAAATTGCAGGGATAGCTGCATCAGGATCGATACCACCATGATGATGATGGCGATGTTCGAGAAGGTGATGCTGCCCTGCGGCGGATTCTGCCCCGGCATAACCTGGTGGATTCCATCGAAGATATACCAGGTGACCACGTCAAACGGCCGTTGATAGGGGATGAAACGGGGCGAGAAGACGAAGTTCAGCGCCCCGAAGTATTCCAGGAAGAAAGACACGCCAATGGCGGTGATCAGCGCGGCGATGCGCGGCGCGGTGCGCAGCGGCTTATAAGCTACCCGCTCGATGGTGACAGCCATCAGGGCGCAAACCGCCATCGACAGCAAGATCACAGTGATCGAACCGACCACGGTAACAACGATAGGCGGCAGGTTCGGGAAGACCATCGCCGGCCACAGGTGCAGTTGAAAGCGCGTAACGGCGAAGAAACTGACAAACGCGCCGGCCATGAATACGTCGCCGTGCGCAAAGTTGATCAGCTTGACGATGCCGTAAACCATCGTATAGCCCAGGGCGATGAGTGCGTATACAAAACCGAGTTGCAGGCCGCTGATGACGATCTGGGCAAACAGTTGGGGATTATCAAAGAAGCTGCGAACAAGAACTATTACAGCAAACAGCGCCAGTGCAAGCAAAAAAGCCCGGCCGATCCAGGCCAGCCGTGCTCCAGACTTACGCGTAGCGGGGACGGAGCGTTGTGAGGTATTCGCCTGTTGCATCGGCGCGTTATCTCCGATAGGAAGGACGCGACACACCCTGCGGCGTGCAGGCCCGCCCGCAAAACACTATAGAGGCAAACGGTTCATCCATCATTGCGAGAGGAGGGCGACCCGCGCCGCCCTCCTCTCATGATCGAGCCGGATGACGTAACGTCGATTATGGGTTCACGACTGAGTCGAACACGACCTTGCCGCCTGTGACATGCAGGATCGTCGCAGACTTGACGGGGTTGTGATCCGCATCATAGGTGATCTTGCCGGATATGCCGTCGAAGCTGATCTTGGTCAGGGTATCCCTGACCTTGGTGGTATCCGTGCTGCCGGCGTCCTTGATAGCCGTGAACAGCAGGTTGCCGGCGTCATAGGCCAACGCTGCCAGCGCGTCCGGGGTCTTGGGCTGGCCCTTGTCGTCCTTGTATTTGACGCCATAGGCCTTCACAAAGTTGACTACCTCGGGGCGGGTATCTTCTGGCGAGTAGTGGTTGGTGTAGTAACCGCCATCGGCCGCTTTCGTATCGAGGTCCGGGGAATCCCAGCCATCGCCGCCCATGAACGGGGCCGTAATGCCCTTCTCCTTGGCCTGCTTGGTCACCAGGTTGACGATGTTGTAGTAGTCGGGCAGATAAACCAGACCCGGCTTGGCATCGGCTACTTTAGCCAGGATGGTCGAGAAGTCGGTATCTTTGCCGGTGTAGTTCTCTTTGCCGACAACTTTGCCGCCGGCGGCGGTGTAGGCCTGTTCGAACGCTTCGGCCAGGCCTTTCACATAGTCATTGGACTGGTCCAGCATGATGAACGCGGTTTGAGCCTTCAGCGTGCCGAGCGCAAACTTCGCCGCAACCTTGCCCTGGAACGGGTCAATGAAGCAGGCGCGGAAAATGTAATCCTTGACTTTGCCGTTCTGATCGACCGTCACACCGGTGGCCGTCGAGGTGGGGCTCATCTCGATAATCTTCTTGCTGTTGGCATAATCGGAGATTGGGATGGATGCCTTCGAGCACACCTCGCCGATGATAAAGCTGACTTTATCCTGATCGATCACCTTGTGCGCCGCGTTTAGAGCGGGGTCAGGAGTGCACTGGCTGTCCTCAACGATGGGGACTATCTTCTGGC
The DNA here is from genome assembly GCA_023382055.1 of Chloroflexota bacterium. Taxonomy (GTDB): domain Bacteria; phylum Chloroflexota; class Anaerolineae; order J036; family Brachytrichaceae; genus CAIXPS01. The sequence goes on along the minus strand of JAMCQN010000035.1, from coordinate 28,277 downwards.
CGTTGATGCCGCCCTTGGCATTCCACTCATCGATGGCCTGCAGCGCGCCGTCGCGCGTGGAAACGCCGAAAGTCGGAACCGGGCCTGACAATGGAGCCAGAATAGCGACTTTGATATCGCCGCCGGTGCCGCCGGCGCTTGCACAGGCAGAAACGGCTATAGCCGCCAGGGCAAACAAAGACGTAATCTTAAATGCGCGCATGTCTCTTCTCCTCACGTACGGATTGCAGCGAATTACTGAGATACTGCCATTTGTTCGAAATAAATGTCCCAAGCCGGTTTGCGCTCGGGATGATCTGCTGTCATGGGAGGCCCGATCCCAATTGATTCATGCTTTAGACTGCTATAGGCAAATCACCTTTATACGATTGGATGAATATTCCACTGCACACCGCCCGAACTGCTCCGGAGCGGCGATCAGGCTGTTCAAGCGAACAACCGGCATCAGCACCCCTTACGCCTGCGCCTCCCCACGATCGCGTTAGAAAGGCTGCTTTAGCGATCTACCGGGCATGCGGCAAGGCGGGTTAGTCCTGGCAGATTGCACGGTATTATAGGAGTCGCAATTTATAATGTCAACCAGCTTGACACGCCTGATCAACCATCCTATACTTTTTCCGTTATTCGCCGGATCACGAGGAGAGTAACGCCCAATGAATACAACAGGGACATCAAGCTTGCGACAGATCCTCACGACCCGGAACGCGATTATCGTTTTGCTGATCGCGCACGTGATTGCGCTGCCGCTATTCCCGCCGGAATCGTTCGTGGTCGATAGTCAGGAGTGGTGGCTGCCTGTGCTCCTGATGATTTTGATCATCGTCGCCGATGTGGAGTTGATTGCGCGGCACAGTGACAAAGAATGGCCCTGGTACCTGATATCATTCGGCAACGGTTTCAATATTCTCAGCCGCCTGATGATGGTGTGGTCACACGCGACCTATGCGGCCGAAGGGTCGAACGCGCCGAACTACCTTTATATCGTTCTGACGATCATTTCGATAGCCATTTCGACCTTCATGCTGGTCTATACCGAATGGCCCGAAGTACGCGTGAGGCTATTGAAGACCGTCAGTAAGCCGTCGAAGGCTTAGGACTTGGACCGGCCGGCGCTCAGAGTTTCAACTCGCTGCAGATGTCACACTTTTTTTGACATCATGCCATACTGCCGGAACTTGCAGAAGCCGAAGCGGGCGTAAAAGTCCACCAGCACCAGCCAGTCGATGATGCACCCGCGCACGCCGTTGTCGCGCAGGTGGCGCAGACTGCCATCCAGGAGTGCAGCGCCATAACCCAGACCGCGCCGATCCGCGCTGATGCCGATCGATCCGAGTTGTCCCCACGGACGCGGCAACCGGTACGGATAGAACCGATCCATCGGGCGCAGCGAATCTTCCAGCGTGACCAGGCAGCAGCCATCGACGCCGCGCTCGCTCCATAGCAGAACGTAATCGGAAATGCGCAGACCTGCGCCCAGCAGTTCCTCGGCCTCGTAACGCCATCCGCCGGGAAACTCGCGGCGAAGGAAACCGAGTAGCGCAGCCTCGTCTTCAGGGCGGGCCGAGCGCGCCTCCACACCGCGCGCTTTTAACGCCGTCGGCGGTGTGACATAGTCGCGCAGGTCGTGCGCCATATCCCATACAACGGCATGTCCTGGATTCGGCAGATAGCCCTGCTGCTGGAAGAACCGCGCCGTGCCCAGTTCCGCCGGGACACCCGGGACAAATGGCCGCTGGCTGGCGCCGAGGATAATTTGCGTGCAGCCCCGCTCGCGCAGCCAGCCTTCCGCCCAGGCCAGCAGGATGCTCCCGGCGCCGCGTCTCTGCGCAGCCGGAATGACCGCGATGGCGTCGATATGGCCCGTGCCTGGTGAATCGGCCAACGCGTCACCCGGCAGTGCGCTGGCGAGGGCGAAGCCGGCCGCCTCTGGCTCTGCACCTGCGTCATCGAGGTAAACCAGCCGGCCGGCCTGAACCTTGCCCGCGCCTGGCTGTACGTTATACGACACAAAGCGCGCAGAGATCGTCAGATCGGCGCCGCACGCAGCCGTCCACACACTGGCCGCCGCCGCATGATGCAGCGGCGACGCAAGATCAAACGGTTTGAGTATCATCGCGGCAACAGCGACTACCTCGGCAGGCGCTCATTGCGCGACGGCATATGCGGGAACGGGGCATGCGGTTCCTGCTGATACCAGTACCCTACTGAAGCGATCTCGTCCGTAAGCGGCTGATACTTGCCTCCCGGCCACCAGCCCAGCGCCTGCATCGTCACCTTCAGGTCCTGGTGAAAGCGGATCGGGTCCATGATATGCCAGCGATAAAGCCCGTGCTTGGGCACGCGCTCGCCTTCGCGCTGCCACAGCGGGTAACCGGTGTAAGGGCCGCTGAAGGTATCTTCGAAGCCCCACGCCCCGCAGAAGTAATCCTCGGTGCCGGTGCCGCAGATAGTCGGCGCGTCGGTGTCGCCATCCATGAAGAACTTGATCTCGCCTTCTCCCCACCAACCATCCGACAGTTGCACCCACGCCAGATACGTGCCGACATACTGGCCGTTGCCTTTTATACCGTCCAGGATGATGTGCTCGGGATAATCGCGCGTGGTCATGCTGATGCGCCACTGCGCATGAAACGCGCCTAAGTCTGCGGGCAGTTGTCCCAGTGCGTAGGTGATCTGGTAGAAGAATCCACGGATCGCCTCGTGGCACTGGTTTTCCACGGTGATGCGCGCCGACTTGTAAAACGGCATCGGCCAGTAGCAGTTAAAACCCCCGCTGGGGTTGACCGCCACGGCCAGTGAATTGATCTTCGTGCGCAGCCCGTGCCCGCACGCGAAGAAATCGCCCAAAGGCGTCTCAACCGATGGCGACTCCTCGCCGTCCCAGTAGATGCGCAGAATGCAGTCGCGATAGGCTTTGTTGTCTACGGTGATCCAGATATGCTGGATCATGCCCTGACCGGTGATGTCTGCCAGCGTGGTGAGAGAACCTGGTTCCAGCGTGATGCACGGGCGCACCTTCCAGCCCTTGCCCAGTTCCCGCGACGCGTCGTTGGGCCCCTGCGGTTCGGCCAGCGCACCGCCGCCGCGGCGGCCATCGGGGTTTTCTGCGCTGATGGAACGCGTCTCGAAGTCTCCCAGGACGGGCAGGCCGCCCAGCCCAAACTGTCGATTGTTCAACAACATGTGTATTCACTCCGTGTTGATCTGGTATGCGCCTGTTATATCTCACATTTACGTTACGGGCGGGATACAACCTGACAGGGTCGAAGCGCTGGTGCAACGCTGGATTCGATGCTGGCCGACGGGGCAATGCCTTGCCCGTATCTTATAATGGCGCAACAAACAGTGAATACAAAATCAACTTTCAACTATCTCACGCTGATTACCGCCGTCTTCGTCACCTGCCTGGTGATCGCCAACATCACCGCGGTGAAGCTGGTCAATATCTTCGGGCTGATTGTGCCGGCCGCCGTCGTCATCTTCCCCATCAGCTATATCTTCGGAGATGTGCTGACCGAGGTATATGGGTACAAACAGGCTCGCCGGGTCATCTGGTTGGGGTTCGCGTGCAACCTGCTCGCCGTCATCGCGATCTGGATCGGCCAGGCGCTTCCCGGCGCGTCGTTCTGGGATGCCCAGGACGCCTATGTGCGCATCCTGGGGTTCGCGCCGCGCCTGCTGCTGGCATCGTTCATCGCTTATCTGCTGGGCGAATTCGCCAACTCATTCGTGCTTGCCAAGCTGAAGATCGCCACCAACGGGCGCTGGCTCTGGACGCGCACGATTTCTTCGACGCTGGTCGGACAGGGGCTGGATTCGGCTGTCTTTATCACCATCGCATTCGCAGGTACGATTCCACCCGATGCGCTGTTGACCGCAGTGATCACGCAGTGGCTGTTCAAGTCCGCCTATGAAGTGATCGCCACACCGCTGACTTATCTGTTGACCAATTTCCTGAAGAGGCGCGAAGACATCGACGTGTACGACGTCGGCACGAACTTCAACCCGCTGCGCGTGAACGATTAAGCCGTAACATTTATCCCGGAAACCTTACGCAACGGTCTCCAGGATATTCCCTGCTAATGAATTGCGTCTCGAATGTCAGTACGGCAGGAAACACATTTTCCATAATGGTAAATAGGCAGCAATATGGTTGTGCTATCACTGTAGTGGATGATATCTGGTGCCTATCTTGTGGGATGAGGTTTAATGATCTGCGTCAGCCTATGTATATCTTTTAGGGCTTGACGTTCCAATTCTGACGCGATAAATGGTGCATGTCGTAGCAGATAATCGAAGTCTATATGCTGATGACAGTAATCTTTAACCCATCGCCACCGCGATTGAATACTGAGTTCATCGTTTAGACATAAACGCTTAATTGTGCTTTTTATAAATGCGCTCTTGGCATAAGACAATGCGGAATCTGGTTTTATTATTAACCCAGGCAGTTCTAAGATAAACCAGTGCTCACCAACATCAAATGGATCTATTACGTCTTCATGGTCTTTTTTCCGACTATTAAAACGTTGGCTTGCAAGTCGGTAATTTGTCCAATCATATGCTAACGTTGGAGCTATTGATTTTGGTATAAAGTGTTCAACAACCGGACCACCTGTTGTAAGCGGAATCCATTCTGAGCAATAAGCACAAATACCATCATATGCTGAGTACAAATCATATAATGTCCTTTGCCAGTAAGCATGAGTTCCCCATTGCTTTGTAGTTGGGTAAGGTGTAGTAGCTAGGTAACGATCTCCATCATCACGTACCCTCATGTTGAAATCAACGGGGGCGGGCTGCAAGTCTACCTTGATCAAAATGTCACTCCGTTTTTTTCTGCGAAGTACACCCACCGTGGCCAAAATTCATCGTCGATAGCAAGCACATCTGTGAGTCGTTCCGTGACATACCTCACTTCTGCGGGGTTAGGGTTGTCCATCTCTTGAAGTGCTCTGGCTTTCTCAATAACCTCCTCGGCCTCCAGACTTCTTGCCATTCTCAACCCAAATGCATCGGACATTAACCACGAATTAACCTGACCGTGACGAATAAATGGCAGCTGAGATAGCTGAACATCAATTTTGTTAAAGTCCTTTCTTTGAAGATCGAGGTGGTACAAAGCATCGTGGTTATTATCAAATACTGGTTCCACCGAAGCAACAACCAATGGTGAATGTGTGGCAACAAGGAATTGGATCTCTAGATCCTTAGATAAATCATCACTAACATTAAGCAAAGCTGGGAGGATAGCCCGTTGCCACTGTGGATGTAGATGGGCTTCCATCTCATCGACTAAAATCACCATTCTTCGTTCTGTGTTGCGCCTTAATAATCGGGACTGTACCTTGTGTTCTATCCATGCCCATACAACCAAATATGCAATAGCTATAATGCGGCGTATGCCGGCAGCTGCATGTACGATTGGGATTTCACCATATGGATGTCTGATTGTTGGTATTTCCCTTGAGTCAAAAGGAATGCGCGTAGGTTCGCCTGGTGTTAATATTCCAATATCAGATTGACTAGGTGGCGACAATCGTTTTAAGACTTTCTTGAGGGTGTCAAAGACCAGCTGATCAGGTTGTCTCTGCCAAGTTATCCAGTCTGCAAGTAAACCGTTACATATTGATCGAGGAATCCCTCCCGGTCCTGGCTGCTTAAGGCCTTCCCAGACTTGGTCTGTTTTGAATAAGAGGGGCTGTGTATTGCGGTTTTGCTTTGTATTATTGGAAGCCAACCAATAATCGCGTGCTGGATCCCAAACGGAAAAAGATCCGTCGACGCGAGCATATACTAGCAGACCAGGTATCGTGGGTCGACTCGGCGGCGTTGGCCACTCTTGTCTCTCAATGTCATATGTAATCCTGATGGCTTTCGATACGGGTCTTATACCAGATATGGTAAAAGATATACTAGCATTTTCCTTTTCAACATGGCCGTGCGGAAGTGCAGGAAGTCCGGCCCAATTTCCTGCCATTGCCCACCAAGCACATTCTAATAAGAATGTCTTGCCAAGACCATTATCACCAGTTATTAGGCTTAGCCTTTCAGCAGGATAAAACTCTATCCCTTTTGTTGAGGGTCCTACTCCAGTTAGTTTTAGATACGATAGAGTTCCACCTTCTTCAGGTAAGGCATCAGGGGGGGAACCTGTAATGGATTTTAAGTCTTGCCATGACACAAGAGTTTCACAAAAAACCTCTTGCTGGGACATACTTGGTATAGCCCAGTTAAAAAGTTGTTGCCGTTCTACATCGCCTATATGGAACTGTCGCTTAAAGGTTTCTATAACATCTTTTTTTAGAGTTCCTTCTGGCCATTCGCGATCTCTATATAGCCACAAACTCAGCCAAAAAGCCGGAACTAATTTACCCTGCAACTGGCTTCGTAGGGTAGTAAGATAATCAGGTGCCCATCCCCATAAGTCTGTTCCTCGGTCGTGCAGAAAGGCTTTGCTGAACGTAGTCGTGCGTGATTTTTGCGAGCCTTTACCTGCGAAACCTTTATCTAACCACCGCTTTTTACCCATTCCTACTTTTGACGCACGGAAAAAATACTCGCTTCTTGTATCAGGCTTGAAGTATTTCTCGAGAAACTCTGTTTCTAGGTGATTTATTCGTATAGAGACCGTCTCACCCACAGGAAGGTTTTCTTCTTTGCATACAAGGAAAGTTAGAAGATAAAAGGTGTGAATCTGTTCAAGTTCTTTTAATGCTGACCCCAGTGCCTTAATACTTATGAACATATTAAATCCATTGGTTTGAACTCTTATTACTTACAATCTTCGCATATGCGCAACCATATAATCGCAATACTCTGGATTAATATCAATACCTGTCGCCGAACGACCCGATTTGAGTGCTACTCGTAGTGTTGTTCCACTACCCGCAAAGGGATCCAGTACTGACCCATTTGGTGGGCAGCCTATATCCAAGCACCTATTTACCAATTCCTTTGGAAATGCTGCTGTATGTAAGCCGTTCGTTGACTCAGGACGAGCGATGATTGTCCACATATCTTCTTGTTCAGCATTAATGAGCGGGCTTCGGTTAAAGTAATACTTACGCTTCTTTGTAAACATAAACACGTATTCATAACTTCGCCGTGGACGGTCAACTACTGACTCACGTAAACTGTATTTACGGTGCCATATGATTGGACTCCGTAATACCCATCTCCTCTGGCACATGGCAATGGCTACACGCCATGGAATACCAATTATAGTTTTCGGTTGTAGTCCAATACCTAGACCGCCACTTTTATCTACAGCCCTCAATCCAAATCGGCGCGCCTTGCTTTTTGGATCAACCCCATGGGATTCACCTTTACCGGAGTAATAAGTATCACCCATATTAAGAAATAAGACACCATCGTTCCTTAGAACGCGGTAAACCTGGTCCATTACACTACATATGGATTCAACATAACCTTCAACTGAAGGTTCAAGGCCTATTTGGTTATCAACTTTATAATCACGAAGCCAGAAATACGGGGGTGACGTAATAACGGTATTGAAACTTTGTTCTGGTAATTCCGTTAATGCCTTGCTTGCGTCACCTTGCAATACAACCCACTTCGCATTTGCCTGAGTTACACCACTCCTCTTTACAATATCCGAAACTGCAAGTACGTTATCACGAGACTGCTTAGTCATACTCTTGATTCTTTCAACTATGGTTATGTGAGTCCGTATTTTGCGTATTGTGTTTTTGGGCTTCCTTGATAATCGTATTTATAGGCATATCCAACATAGTGGAGTCAACGCAAGTTTTTGAACCTAATTGTACAAATGCCATAGCATTCGTGTAGATTGATAAACCCTAAAACACATGAAGTTTAACAGGTAATGAAGTTTGAGTAACTAGGAGTGCATCATTAAAAGTCTTCAAACTACAGTTGTGCTTGGTATATTTAACGCTAAAACCCCACGCTGATACCGCCGTCGACGGGCAACACCACGCCGGTGATAAAGCTGGCCGCAGATGAACACAGGAACACCGCCGCGCCGCCGACATCCTCCGGTTCGCCGATCTTGCCCATGGGTGTGCGCTGCAGGATGCGCTGCTTGCGAGCCGGGTCGCCCTCGAACGACTTGCGACTCATGGCGCTGTCGATCCAGCCCGGCGCGATGGCATTCACGCGCACGCCGTGCGGGGCGAACTCCACGGTCAGCAGGCGTGTCAAACCCAATAACGCCGTCTTGGCTGCGCCATAGGCGCTCACGTTCGGGACGCCGAACAGCGCCGTCATCGACACGATCATGATGATCGAGCCGCGCCCGCGCGCGATCATGCGCCGGCCGCATTCACGGCTGAGCGCATACCCGCCGAACAGATGCGTCTGCACGATGGCGGCCAGGTCGGCGTCGCTCGTTTCCACTGCGGGCTGCTTTTTGTTGATGCCGGCGTTGTTGATGAGAATATCCAGCGGCCCGACGGTCGTCTCGATCTGCTCGATCAGGCCAGGGATGGTCGCCAGATCATTAACATCGTGGCGGATGTACTGAGCTGCTGCACCGAGTTCGGCGCAGGCCTGGCGCAGCGGTTCCTCGCGCCGGCCGGTGATCACCACGCGCGCGCCGGCCTCGACCAGCGCCTTGCTCATCGCAAAGCCCAATCCAGTGCCGCCGCCGGTCACCAGGGCGATTTGATCGTTCAGTTGGAAGTTGATCATAGAGATGAGATTGGAGATTAGAGATTGGAGATTGGAGATTGGAGATTTGTTATTGGCTTGTATATTTACACAGACAAGGCGATGATTCGCGATAGATTTCGGAGAGTTGTCTATGGTTGACGATAACACATGTTTACGCTGCTTATATCAGGGATCATCTTTCTTTTACACCCATCCGTGTAATCGGTGGTTTATTGTGTGTTACGACACAACAGTTTCCAGTTTCCAATCTCCAATCTCCAATCTCCAATCTCCAATCTCCAATCTCCAATCTCCAATCTCTAATCTCTAATCTCTAATCTCAATTTCAAACAGGAGTCTGCAATGAACGAACAAACGATTCTAGACGTGGATTGCTTTCCGATCGTTGGCTGGGCAGGCCCCAGCGGAGACATGCTGCGCGCAGATGTGATGAGCGGCATGGCGGAGGCGGGTTTTACCGTCAGCCATTCCGGCGTGCAGGGCAGCGCAAGCGAAGTGATCAAAGCGCTCGACATCGCAGCGGAAAGCAAGATCAAGCTGCTGCTCGTGCATCCCGCCTGGCATGTAGGTGATGAGTACCGTCTTGACGATGCGCGCAAGGCGGAGGTGCGCGAATTGGTCGCAGCCGTGCGGGATCATCCCGGACTGTATGGCTATCATCTGCGCGATGAGCCGCGCTTCGGGCTGCTGCCGTTACTGGCGGAAATGTACGCCTTCATGCGCGAGATGGATGACTATCACGCCATCTACATCAACCACTTCCCGCCTATCGAGGGCTGGGGCGCGCCGACCGCGGAGGGGTTCTGGCGCCGCTACATCGACATCACCAGGCCGCAATTCCTCAGTTACGATCACTATGCGCTGACCGTTGCGACCAGCGCAGAGATCGAGGCGCACGTGGGCGAGCCGAATGTCTTTCCGTCAGAAAAACTGATCGTCAAGCCCGACTATTTCGATTGCCTCGAACTGGTGAGGAATTTATCGCTGGCGTATAGTTTGCCATTCTGGGCGTTCACCTGCAGCGTGCGGCATGGCCCCTACCCCACGCCCACCGAAGGGCATATCCGCTTCCAGCTCATGAACAACCTGGCCTACGGCGCGCTGGGGTTGCAGTACTTCACCTACGCGCATGACGGCGCCATGGTTCGTCGCGACGGCAGCACCACCCCGACATGGGAGATCGCCCGCCGCGTCAACCGGGATGTGCATGTGCTTGCGCCGGTCATGAGGAAGCTGCGCAACGTCGGCGTCTTCCGCACCGGCTCTCTCTGGAGCGGTACGCGATCGCTTCACCGCAGCCACCTGCAGCCGTTAGTCGCCTGCGAGGGCGATCCCGTGACAATTGGATTTTTTATGGATAACGACAACTTGCTGTATCTGATGGTCGTCAACGGCAATCCGTGCGAGTGGTCGAGCATAACTCTGAAAGTAAACGTAAGCAAAGAAAAGCTGTATGTATTTGATTGCAGCGATGGACTCTTTCGCGAGTTATGGCCGCCCGACCCACATAACCAGATGGTGAGCCTGGCGCCAGGCGAAGGCAGGTTGTTCAGGGTCGGCGGTGAGGGTCTGGGGCAGAATTTCTAGGCGATGTACGAACCTGATGCGCAGCTCGGGTTGGCACAGATTCTAAAACATGGCACTCCTATCTTGTCCGGCCATATATGGCTTGATGACGAGGCATGAGCGGCACTAATGGCGTACAGGCATCTTCGAAAGACGCGAAGAAACCCGGAATCTGGCAGATTCCGGGTTTCTTTTCGCTTGGCGGATTTCGCAGATAACTTGGGATATCTGCGATAAAACCAAATAGTTGCGATATGAGACGAGCGTGGGTTATTGCACCCACGCTCCGTTTTAACATTGTTAACAATAAACTTTAAGCTTATGGAAGGGCCAGAGTCCTTGACAATAAAACCGCATACCATAAAATCGAAAGTTGATCGATTCATAAAAACTGGTCGAAATAAACCAGTGGGTTGGAGAGAAAGTGTATTTTATGGAAGGGAAAACGACGAAGAGTATAGGCTCAAACGGTCATCATGCACCGGAACGGTCTGCGGAGCAGGGTTCGCCGGCTGATTCGACTGATCCTTCGATAAGCTGGCGGAGTGAGACCGCTACCCTACACATTGCCCTGCTGGTAAATCTCGCCCGCAACGCCCCGCCCGTGCGTCGCAATGCCCCCACCGATATCCTGGCAGAACTCGATGCGGACAAGAACGTTGAAGCCTACGCGGCGGCCTTGCGCGCCCGCAATTATGATGTGCTGATCCAGGAAGGCAATGCGCATCTGGCGGGCTGGCTGGATCGCGTACAACCCGATATCTGCTTCAACACCTGCGAGGGCTATGGCGGCGAGAACCGCGAGGCGCAGGTTCCCGCGCTCCTGGAAATGCTGAGCATACCCTACACCGGGCCGGCGCCGCTGGCGGCTGCTATCACGCACGATAAGCCAACCACGCAGCGCATCCTGTCCAGTTACAACCTGCCGGTGCCGCACTTCCAGGTGTTTAACTCGCCTGACGACGCGCTGCGGACGGACATGACATTCCCGCTCTTCATCAAGCCAACTCACGAAGGCACCGGCATCGGTATCCACAATGACAGCATCGCGCGCGATGAACGCCACTTGCGCGATAAAGTCGCCGAGATCATCGCCGACTATCGCCAGCCCGCGATGGTCGAAACGTACATCGAGGGCAAGGACATTACATGCGGACTGGTCGGCAACGGCGACGATGTGCACTTCTTCCCGATCACCGAAGTTGACTTCAGCGGCTATCCGGCCGAGTTGGAGGCCATTTATGGCGTTGAGCAGAAAGTCACCTACGACGAACTGTACCGCAACAAGTGCCCTGCCCCGCTGGGCAACCGAATGACCGATGAGATACGCCGCCTGACGCATGAGGTATTCCTCGTCACGCAATGCCGCGACTTCGCGCGGGTGGATTTCCGCTTGACCGCCGAAGGCCGGCCATACATCCTGGAGATCAACGGGCTGCCGGGCATCACACCGCGCAGCGATCTAACGCTCATGGCGGAAGCTGAGGGTTGGACGCATGCCGATCTGGTGTGCGCCGTTCTGGATGCCGGTTTAAAGCGCTGCGGCATCAGTAAATAAGCCATGATCAAACCACCCGTACTGCTTCTATATGGCCTGGACGAGGCCAGCCATCCATATGAAGTCGAAGGCACCCAGTTGCTGGTACAAGCGGCTGAGGAGGCGCTGCGCTCGCGCGGATGGCATGTAGAGACCGTTCAACTGGCGCACGACCTGGTGACGCCGCTGAAGCCCTACGATCCGCATGAGTGGATCGTGTTGAACCTGTGCGAAGGATCGCCGACGCAGGAGTTTTACTACGCGCGCGTGGCGCGCCTGTTGGGGTCGCTGGACTACACGTTCAGCGGTTCGGATTACCGCTGCCTGGATCAAACTCAGTATAAGGTGGAGATGAAGCGCCTGCTGCGGCAGGCGAGTGTGCCCACCCCGCAATGGGCTATTTTCAACACGGGCGATGAAGTGGACTTCAGCATGTATCCTGCCATCGTCAAACCGGCATCGGAACATTGCTCGCTGGGAATCACGCGGCGCTCTGTAGTGCTGAACGTCGAGGAAGCGCGCCAGCAGGTCGCCAGATTGTGTGAAGAATTTAACGGCCCGGCGCTGGTCGAGGAGTTCCTGGACAGCCCGGAATACAACGTATCGGTATGGGGCAGCGACGCGCGCGATCCCGAAAGCATCTCCGTGCTGGGTGTCTCGACCATGACCTATGACGCCTTTGAGGATATCCATGACCGCCTGTGCACGTTCGAAGCCAAATGGGATCCGGAATCGGCGGCTTACCAGCGCATCCCGGCCATCTGCCCTGCGCCGCTCGCGCCGGAACTCAAGGCTGAGATTGAGCGCGTCTCCATCGCAGCGTATCTGGCGGCAGGCTGCCGCGACTATGGGCGCATCGACCTGCGCCTGCGCGGCGATCAGCCGATGGCGCTGGATATCAACGCCAACTGCGATGTCAGCCCGGGCGGCGGATTCGCCAATGCCGCGGCGGCTGCGAATCTGCCTTATGCCGAGATGCTGGAGCAGATCGTGGTATTTGCGATCCAGCGTCGCGATAACGTCGTGGCGCTGGAGCGCGCGTGGTTCAACCCGGACGGCCGCGTGCTGAGGGGTATTCCTGCGGTGGCATGATGAGCAACATCAGCATGGTGTCATCGAATCAGGTCGCGGCGGCAAGGCTGCGTGTAATGCCATCCGTTGAGGATGACCGGCGCGGCATCACTGACATTCTGCTCGATTCCGGCATTTTCAACCGCAGCGATGCGGAATGCGTCGATGGGATGTTTGGCGAGGCATTCACCAGACCGGGCGACGACAACTACCGGTTTTTATCGTGTTGGGAGGATGGCGCATGGCCTGGGGCGTTTGATGAGCGCGCCACAGGGCACGATCTTGTGCGGGATGGTTCACGGCTGGCGGGCTTTGCCTGCTACGGCCGTGAAGCGCTGACGCAGGGCACGTGGGACTTATTCTGGGTCTGCGTGTCAAGTACGGCTCGCCGCAAAGGGGCAGGACGCGCATTGCTCGCCGAAGTCCTGCGGCGGGCGCAGCAGGAGCGCGTGCGCCTGGTCGTGATTTACACCTCTTCCACGGACAAATATGCGCCGGCGCGGCGTCTGTATGAGTCGATGGGCTTTGTGCGCACGGCGAGGGTTCCGGACTATTACGCGGAAAACGACGACCTGTTCATTTATACACAGCGACTCGCCAGCAAGGAGTAAGTCATGCAAGTATTGAAGAAGATGCACCGCGCACAGGTCCTGCTGCTCTACAACTATTACAAGTCGTGGACGCCGGCAGAAGTGGAGTACGGCAAGAAACTGACGGCGCAGATGGTAGCGGCGCTGGAAGCCGTCGGCCACACGGTGCGCACAGTGGAGTTCTGGCGCGATGCACGAGCCGCATTGCATGGCTACAACCCGGCCGAGTGGATCATATTCAACTGGTGCGAGGGCGTCGAAGGCGAAGTAGGCGGCGACGCGCGTATCTGCGCCGAACTCGACCAGATGGGATTCACCTACACGGGCAATACGCCCGCAACGTTGAAGATGTCGGTGGAGAAAGGGCGCGTTAAGCGCATGCTGCAACGCTGGCACATCCCCACCCCGGCCGGGCAGGAGTTTACGACGGCCGCGGACGTGACGGCGTGGGAGTACTTTCCCGCCATTGTTAAACCGGTCAGCCAGCATTGTTCGGTCGGCGTGACGCATGATGCCGTGGTGCACGATATCGAAGCGCTGCGCCGGCGCGTCGCATTCGTCAACGAGGCATACAAAGAAGCGGCGCTGGTCGAGCAGTTTATCCCCGGTCGCGAGATCAACGTGGGCGTCTGGGGCAACGGCAGACCGCGCATCCTGCCATTGCGCGAGATCGACTTCTCGCAGATCAACGATCCCATGCACCAGTTGGTAACGTTTGACAGCAAGTGGTCGCCCGACAGCACCGAATGGCGCTGCATGCCGGTAATCACCGAGGTCAAGACCTCTACGGCGCTGCGGTCAAGGATCATGGACATCGCGTTGAACACCTACCGCGTGTTTGAGTGCCGCGATTACGCGCGCGTGGATCTGCGCATCGACGCGCACGAACAGCCTTATGTGGTCGATGTCAACCCCAATCCCGATATCACCAGCGATGGCGGGTTTATCGGCGCATGCATGGCGGCCGGCTACACCTACGGCGAAGCGGTCAGCGCCATCGTGATGATGGCCGTCGCGCGCCGCAACCGGCGTCAGGCGCTGTTTAACACGTTGGAACAGCGCCGCCAGTCCGCCATGATGGTGGCCGCACAGGAAGCTTGAAGCTCACGAAACAGCAACAGCCGGCGCCCGTAAGCGCGGACGCCGGCTGTTTTTATGCACGCGCTTGCACTGGCGCCTCTGAGAGCCCAAGCGGGCCATGCTCGATCGTTCTACGCGTGACCGCTGATGACAGCACCAGCGTCGTCGTCGTCTCGCCGTAGGGCTGCAGTTGGTCGATGAGCGCCTCAAGATGGTTGATCGACGGCACGATAACCTTCAGGAAGAACGAATCGCTTCCGGTGACGCGGTGGCACTCCAGCACTTCCTGTATGTCTCTAATGGCTTCCGCACAACGCGAACTGTTCTGGCCGGTCGAGCCGATGCGGATGAAAGCCAGGACCGAGTAACCGACGCTGGCCGGATTGATTTCAGCGTGGTACCCGCTGATGATGCCGGTTTCCTCAAGCTTGCGCACGCGCTCAGCGACCGCCGGCGCGGACAGCCCCACTTGCCGGCCCAACTCGCTGAACGAAATGCGGGCATTCTCCTGCAGCACGCGCAGAATCTGCCAGCCGGTGCTATCTAGTAGGTTTTCGGTATTTAAAGCGAATGACATGTAACACATTGTAATCCAAAGCAATGATGGCGCCATGCATTAAATTAGCACTTCCAAACGGGGCTTCTTCCTATTATAATAAACGTGTAGACGGAGGGTATCATGAACCAGGATGTTCAATTTACACAGGATGAGCAAATGGGAAGTGGGCTGACGGATCGTCTGAATTGGGATTGGCACAATCCGTTGATCGCTATGCCTCTCGGCATGATCGGCGTGCTTCTGCTGAGCGCGCTCGTGGTGCTGGCCAGTCTTCTCAGCGCCTGAGCCGCTTCGAAACAGCATCATCTAACAAGTAACAAGTCTGACTTCTGCGAGAAGTCAGACTTGTTTTTTCGATCCTTGTGTACCTCAAACCCGGCGGCAGGATCTGCACGGTCACCGACTCGGAATCGATCATCCGCGACCGCATGCCGTTATCGGTTTACTTCCCCGAGACGGTTGACGCCGAGTTACGGCGCTACCCGCCGATGACGCAGTTGCACGCCGAGATGGCCACCACTGGATTCACTGATGTACATGAAGTCGCCGTCGAGTTCCCCTACCTGCTGACGGATTGCCGCGCGTATGAGACAAAGACCTACTCCGCGCTGCATTTGATTTCGCAAGGGGCGTTTGAGCGGGGCGTCGCGCGGATGAGAAGCGACCTGCTCACCGGGCAAATAGCGTGCAACTCGCGCTACACCCTGCTGTGGGGCGCTAAGAAGAGAGAATGAATTTCTCGATGGCGACGGCGGCGCCGTCCTCGCTGATGGGCGGCGCTACCCAGTCCGCGGCGGCCAATGAGGCCGGGCTGGCGTTGCCCATCGCCACACCGATGCCCGCCCAGGCAATCATCGTTGTGTCGTTGTCCTGATCGCCAATCGCCATCACACGCTCGCGGGGGATATTCAGATCGGCGGCCAGGCGCGCCAGACCGGCGCCTTTATGTGCCTCCAACGGGTTGACTTCCACAAACAACCGGTGCGATTGCACGACCGTGCCGCGCCTGGCCGCGATCCGATTCAGCTCACTCAACGATGCAGCAGCGTCTTCGGCCGGGATGACGAACAATACTTTATCCGGGTCGCGCCTCGCCAGCGCCGCGCACAGATCGGCATCGACCGTCAGGTTCGCGCCGAGCAGCGACGCGTAGAATTCGGGCGGGTAACGCACCGATGATACGTGCACCGCATCGCCGATAAACAGCACCGCCTGCCAGGCCGGGAAACGATTTTCCAGTTCGATCAGCGCGCAGGCCAGCTCGCCCGGCAAGGTCAATTCATGCAGGGTCGTCTCGGCGGCGAAGTCGTAGATCAGGCCGCCCTGCATGGCCAGCACCGGCGCGTTGACGCCAAGCGCCTCGTAGAATGGGCGTATGACAGGAACGGGCCGACCTGTGGCAATCGTCACACGGACGCCGCAAGCAACCGCCCCATTCACCGCCCTTCTGACACGCGGCGATATCCTGAATTGGTCATCCAGCACGGTGCCGTCCAGGTCGAAAGCGAGCAACTCGATGCGCGGTCTATCTGCTTGTATCATCCTGTGATTACCCACTTATGGCTCCAGCGTTTTATGTGCCAGCAGGACGCGATCCAGCCCGGCCAGGTCACGGCGTAACTCAATATGCCAGCCAGGCAGACTCTGCGCCGCCGCCTCCAACGCCGTAGTACCCTGCGACGCGCCGAATTCAAAGGCTGCCATCCCGCCTGGAACAAGATGCACATCCAGTTGAGCCAGCAGCCTGCGCACCAGCATCAATCCATCTGCGCCGCCGTCCAACGCAACGCGCGGCTCGTGTTCCTGTATCTCGGGCGGTAAAGCGTCTATTTCTTCGACAGTGACATACGGCAGATTAGCCACAATCACCCTGGCGCGCACGTCGACGCCATCCAGAAGGTCGCTCTGAATAAAGCGGATACGTTCGCCGCAGTTGCAGCGCTGCGCATTCTCGCTCGCTACTTCGAGCGCCTCGCGCGAAATGTCGGCAGCGATGATCCGGGCATCCGGCGCGTGGCAGGCGATGGCGATGGCAATCGCGCCGCTGCCGGTTCCGACATCGATGACATCCACCTGCGCGCTGCTGGATGCAGCTGCCCCATCGTGGCTTTTGATGTACTCCAGCGCCAAGTCGACCAGCATCTCGGTTTCGGGGCGCGGGATAAGCACGCGCGAGTCGACCAGCAGGTCGATGCCGTAAAATTCGCGATGGCCCAGGATGTAAGCCAGAGGCTCATGCGCGAGCACGCGCGCCACCAAAGCTGCAATACGCGCCGCTCCCGCGTCATCCAGGACAGTGTCATCGTGAGCCAATAGCCATTCGCGGGGCTGCCCCAGCGCATGCGCCAGCAAAACGCGCGCAGTCAGCGCGGGGCTGTCGATATGAGCCTGGTGAAAACGCGCGATCGTCTCGTGCAGCATCTGGCGGATCGTCGGTGACATGCGAAGTGTTATCGAGGACGCCAGGCGGTCAGAGCATGGCGGCTTGCATTTTCTCCGCCTGATCGCGCGATCCCAACTCGTCGATGAACTCGTCCAGGTCGCCGTTCAGGATCGCTTCCAGACGGTACAGCGACATCTCCAGACGGTGATCGGTCACGCGGTTCTGCGGGAAGTTGTAAGTGCGAATCTTCTCGCTGCGCTCGCCGGTGCCCACCTGATCGCGGCGTGACTCAGATTGGGCGGCATCGACCTTGCCCTGCTCCATGGCATACAGGCGCGCCTTCAGAATGCTCAACGCGCGCAGGCGATTCTGCAACTGGCTGCGCTCGTCCTGGCACTGCACGACGATGCCCGTGGGGATATGCCGGATACGCACCGCCGTGGCGTTCTTCTGGACGTTCTGGCCGCCGGCCCCCTGCGACTTGTAGACCTCGGTCTCGATATCGCCTGGCGGGATATTGATCTCCACATCATCGACCTGCGGCAGGACGGCCACCGTCGCCGTGCTGGTGTGGATGCGCCCGCTGGCTTCGGTAGACGGCACGCGCTGCACGCGGTGCACGCCGCTTTCGTACTTCATGCGCGAATAGGCGCCCTTGCCGCGCACGTTGAATATAACTTCCTTGTATCCGCCGATGCCGGTCTCATTTTCGTCGATGACTTCCACCTTCCAGTGGCGCAACTCGGCGTAACGCGTGTACATGCGGAACAGGTCGGCGGCAAACAGGCCGGCCTCGTCGCCGCCTGCGCCGGCGCGGATCTCGACGATGACATCGCGCTCGTCATTGGGGTCCTTGGGCAACAGCAACGTCTTGATCTGCTTGTCGAGATCGGCGATGCGGGCTTCGAGCGGTTCGAGTTCCGCGCGCGCCATCTCCGCCATATCGGGGTCGTCGCCATCGGCCAAAGTTTTGGCCTCCGCGTACTCCTGGCGCGCCTTATGCCATTCACGATAAGCCATCACGATTGGCTGCAGTTCGTTCTGCTGCCGCGCCAGCTCGGAATAGCGGCTGTAATCTGAGGCGATTTCGGGTTGCGCCATCAGCGCGACCAGTTCGTTGTAACGCGCCTCTATGCTTGCAAGTTTCTCTTCCATGGTCTATTTTCTGGCAATGTAGAGTGTGTACAGACTCAGGTCTTTGCCCCCGAGCTTGTATTTGTACGCTTCGTTGCCTTGCAGGAAATCAAACACGCGGCGCTTTTCCTCAATCGCCTTTTCTATCAGGCGGCCCAGCAGCACCTGGCCGGGGCTTAGATGCGCGAAGCGCAGCGGGTCCAGGCCGGAATTGTAAACAAGCACCGAGTTATCGTAGATAAAGTTAAGGTAGGTCGCTGCGCGCTCGCCATCGACGTCCAGAAAGGACAGTTGCAGCCAGCCGGCGTCGAACATGGCGCGCGCCGCCGCATGGAAAAATCGCGCCATGCGCGGCGTCATGAAGTCGGCTTTACTCGGCATGGATGCGACCATCAGGCGCAGGAAATCATCCGTGTCGCGATCGAGAGTTGCGGCATCCTGTGTATATGTGATGTTCACGGCGCCGCCGGCCCGCCTCAGTTTACGCTGCAGTTCGCGGCGCTCCTTGCCATCCAGCATCGCCATGTAGGCATCGAAGGAGGTTGGCAGCATAATGGCTGGAGCCACGTCTTCAAACTGCTTGATCGAGTGCCAGCCGCGTCCCTGCGCCACTTCGGGCAGCAGGGTGAGCGTCGGCGAAGGCTCCGGGATATTGCACAGCGACACATGATCCCAGGGAGGGCAGTCCGTGCCCGCCAGGTAATCCGCCACAGCCTGGAAACACGCCAGTTCGTGCTCGCGGGCGAAGATGAAGTCCAGGTAATCGGATACTTCCCGGCAGCCGACAAACGCCACTTCGACCGGATCGGGCGAGCTGGCGTAAAAGAACAATGGGGCGATACCCAGCAGCACGCCGTTATCGTCGCGCATGGCGAGCACGCGCAACTCCCCATCGCCCAGCGAGTTCCACCACACTTTCTGCCACTCGCGCGTCAGGAAAATGGTATTGGTGGCTGAACGTTGCAGGAGATGGTTCCATTCCCCGCCCAGCGCATCGAAAACATCCGGCGTCGTATATATCGTGGTTTTCACAATGTGTCTGCTTAGCTGAATCAAACGTCAAACGTCATTAATCATTTGACGTTTGATATTCGTTTATCCCATCACTTCCTGATCTTCCTGCCCTTCTTCGACGCGCCACATGCGGTCCGGCGATACCAGTTTGTCGATAAACATGACGCCGTCCAGGTGATCGATTTCGTGCAGGAACGCGCGAGCCACCCAGCCCTCGACATCGAGTTTGATGCGGTTTCCGCTGCGGTCGAGCGCCTTCACGGTGATGCGCTGCGGGCGCTCCACTTCACCGCGCCAGCCAGGGATGGACAGGCAGCCTTCCTGGTTATGCCAGGTTTCTTCGGATTGCTTGATCACCTCGGGGTTAACCAGCGCATAAGTGATTCCGCTGCCCGGCAAATCATCGCTCTTTTCAACCTCAACGATGACCACACGCTGCAATACACCCACCTGCGGCGCCGCCAGTCCCATGCCGTGCGACGCGTGCATCGTTTCAATCATGTCATCGATCAGTTTCTGAATATCTTTGGTGACTTTCTCGACCTTTTTTGACTTGCGCCGCAGCACCGGGTCGCCGATTCTATGTATCTCTCTTACCATTACTCAATAATCCTGTCGTGTTTTAATAACAATAACACTAGACAAGCTTCTCGCGATCATGCATCCTTGTCAACTCGTCATAAATCCCCAGCCACTCGGTCATCTCTCTGCGGCGTTGTGCGGCCTGCCGTTCGCGCTGACTCATTTCAAACGCATCGACGCGGTCGACGATATCGCGTTGAACCTGGCGCGGATTGTAAACCCTTTCGAAATTCAGCTTGCCCTCGCCGGCAGCGGTGAGGATGATCACATCGCCCATATTAAAAGCGTTATCGAGGACGCCGCGCGTTGCGGCGCTGACGTTCTGGACTGCCCCTAATTTGGCCTCGCGGCGCGACGTGCCTCGCAAGCCAAACGGGCTGGCGGTAATATCGACCAGCCGATCCGGCAGAAGAATATAGATATCATTGCGCCAGTCCTCATAACGATAGACCAGCCAGCCCATCAATCCAATGCCAACCAGGATGATAACAAAAACCAACGGCGGGAAGAAGACGAGTTCGCTGATATCCGGGCTGACCAGTCGCACAAGCACCAGGGCGCCGGCCAATAGCAACGTCAATGTCAGGGGTATTGAGACCACTTCGAGCAGACGCAGCCAGTGTTTACGGTAGATGATCGCGTCGCCGCGCACCAGACGCATATGCGGTATAAAAGTCCCGCGCAGCGCGGCGACAAAGCCGCGCCAGCCATTCCGGCGCGCTTTCTTCGGCTGGGCTTTGGGCGGCGCTGGTTCTGCGGGCGGCGGGGTGGATGCCAGACCCAGTTCCTTCCGCAAGTCATAGCGGATCTTGGCGCGCTGCGCGGCATGCGACTCCGCGCGGACATAGCTCAGCAGCTTGTTGATCTGCGCGCTGATATCATCTGGATGGCTTATGTCCTCAAAGCGCACCCTGGATCGAGTTCCGCTGGCCTCAATCGTGACGTTGCCGATATCAAACATGAATGAGAAGAAATTCGGGCGGTCCACCCTGACGTCCTGGATACGGCTCACGGGCAGTTCATCCTGCTCATCGCGGATGAACAGGACGCGCTCGCGATGCAGGATGCGCTGATCGGTGACGGCGTAGTAGTCGTTTTGCCAGTCGATCAATTGCAGCGCCACCCAGACGATAGAAAGCAAACCAATAACGGCGAACAGCCAGTTTTGCGCCGGCTGCAGGACGGCATGCACCGGCGGGAGCAATATGATGATGACCAGGATGAGTAGACCCAGCACCGGCCATAAAGTCTGCAGAAACACAATCGGGTGTTTTTTACGAAACAGCACTATGCTCTCTCCCTGACGCTGCCAGGAGAAACTGCGTTCATCCCGCACCAGTTTTGGCGCTGCCGCGTCCTGGGACATGGGATAAGCCAGATTCGCTTCGATGTCAGGGGATTTGTCGAGCAGCGCGCTGAAATCCGCGCGGGGAATGTACCACACCGTCAGATCGTTGACAGCTTCGACTGAGCGGTCGTTGCGCGCGCCGGTCAGAAACGAGTTTTCGTTGAAGATAGCTCCCACATTAAGAAAGCCGCCCAGGCGTTCGAGCTCCCGGGTATCGATGAAGCGCACCGCCGCACGCCCGCGCCGCAGGATATACATATTGGTGTTGGTCCCGCCCTGGTCGAGCAACAGCGCTCCCTGCGCCACATGCTCCGTGCGCAGCAGACCGATCACCAGGCGAAACTGTTCATCCGTAAGCAGTGTGAATAAGGTGAGATTGCGCAGTTTAGACAGTATGCTGCTGGGATCGTCCGTCGGGTTATCCGCGGGCAACGGGTCGCCCTGTATGTCATCCGTCATGGCCTGGTACGCATCCTTGCTCGAGCGCCGGGTAAGTCCATCCAGCGCGATCATAGTACCGGTTATAGTCTGAAAAACCGCCGCGTGGCTATTTGGATTGTAGCATTACGGATAGCGCAAAGCGGACCAGGGCAAACTGACGGCGCCAGCGGCTTGGCTGGCGCAGCAGGCGATACAGCCACTCCAACCCCAGGCGCTGCAGTTGCATCGGGGCGCGTTTCTGCAAGCCGGTGATGAAATCGAAGGCGCCGCCGACGCCAATTCCCACCAACCCGGGTGGCACTGGTTTTGCCGCGCCTGCCTCGTCCGGCGACTGTAACAGGAGCAGGTTGCGCGCCAGCCATTTGTCCTGCGCCGGCGCGCCATAGGCGACAAACAACAGGCTGGGTCGCGCGCGACGGATAACGGCCAGGGTGTCCCGATCATCCTTCGGGAGCGACGAACCGGCATAAGCGCCCGCCACCACCAGCCCCTGATATTTGAAGGCCAGATTTGCGGCGGCGCGTTCCGCCACCCCTTCGCGGGCGCCCAAGAAAAAGACGCGCCACTTGTACTGCGAGGCGATGGCGCAGAGCTGCTGAAGCAGGTCCACGCCGGCCACGCGCTCGCGCAGCGGCCGCCCCAGCCGGCGGGCCGCCCACAGCACGCCGACGCCATCGGGGACGTTCAGATCGGTACGTTCGAGCACCGCGGCGAATTCAACGTCCCGGCGCGCCCGCATGATGAACTCCGGGTTTACCGTTGCGACCTGGTGCGCGCCGCCTTCGGCGATGTACCTGGTGACGCGGTCGCATGCCTCGGACATGGTTACGTCGTCTACGCGAATGCCGAGGATGTGCAAAGGGGCCATTTCAGTCGCCTTCCAGCAGACCCATCACCACACCAGCGCAGCGATCCCAGTTGAAGCGGGTCACATTCTGACGGCCGGCTTGAATGAGCCTTTTCCGAATTGAAGCATCAAACAGGCAATCGCGCAACGCCCCAGCCATCGCCTGTACATCGAACGGGTCGATGAGTATAGCCCCATCTCCGGCAACCTCCGGCAGCGCGGATGTATTGCTGCACACAACCGGCACGCCGGCCGACTGCGCCTCCAGCACTGGAAAACCGAAACCCTCATACAGCGATGGGAAGGCAAACACGCGCGCCCCGCGCAGCAGCGCGGCCTTCTCCATGTCGCTGATATAGCCGATGAAACGCACGCTATCGCCCAACCCAAGCGCCGCCGCCAGGCGCGGCAGGTCTTCGCCACCCCAACCCTTCGATCCTGCCACGATAAGCTGCGGCCGGGCGCCATCGACCGTTGGGGCGGAATGAAGCAGTCCATCATCGAGCAGGCGCCAGGCCTGGATCAGCCGCGCCAAGTTCTTGCGCGGCTGCTGCGTACCGATAAATAGCACATACGGACAGCTATCGCTCAATCCGTATTTCACCATCACATTGTGAGCATCGAGGCCAGACACTTCTACCGGCGGGATCGGGCCGGGATACGCCACAGCGATACGCTCGGTACGGGTCCGGTAGAAGCGCTGCACGTCGCGACGGGTCGCCTCAGAGTCCACAACCACGGCAGAGGCATATCGGGCGGATAGAGCGGTACCCCACTCCAGCAACAGACGCTGCCGCAATGGGTGCGCCTGCGGGAAATGCCGATAACCCACATCGTGGATGGTGACAACCGAGCGGGTCGTGCGCCGTATCGCCTGTGACAAAGGCAACACATGAGCGGGAATAAAGAAGGCATCCGGCGGGCGAAGCGCAATCTCGCGGGCCAGCCCGATATGCGTCCACAGGCGCTGTTGGCGGATGTGCACCACAGTGACCCGGTCGAAATGTTGCGCCGAATCGCAGCCGCCATCCGTGAGTAACGTGGACAGCGTGAGCGGTTCACGCGTATATAGACGATATTCATGTTGAGGGGCGCACCGTAACAGCGCCTTGATGACTTCACGCGAGTATCGCTCGGTACCCGTCGATATGGCGCCGCTGAGGCGGCTGGCATCAATCCCGATGATCACAGCGGTCATTATCGCAGTTCCGCAGCAGGACGTTACAATTCGGGTGTGGCTGGTGAACATATTCTAGTGGTGGAAGACGAGCCTGCCGTCGCGCGGGGGCTGCTGTACGGATTGAAAAATGAGGGTTTTGTCACATACTGGGCCGAAAATGGACAGGCAGCCCTGGACATCGCGCACGATAAGGACGTGCAACTCATCCTGCTGGACATCCGGCTGCCCGATATCAGCGGATTCGATGTGTGCCGCCAGTTGCGCGCGGAGGGCAAACGGCAACCCATCATTATGCTCACCGCCAGCGATGATGAGGTGGATAAAGTCCTGGGACTGGAACTGGGCGCTGACGATTATGTTGTCAAACCCTACAGTTTGCGGGAAGTAATCTCGCGCATCCGAGCGATGTTGCGGCGCGCCTACGGCGAACTCGCAACCGGCGCAGAACCGGAAAAGCTGTCCTTCGGCAACATTGTCATCGATGTCAACCGGCTGCAGGTGCAGCGCAATGACCAGCCGATAAACCTGACGCCCACCGAATTTCGCCTGCTGCGCTACCTGGTCAGCAACCCCGACCGCCCGATCAGCCGCGACACGCTGATTGAGATGGTGTGGGGGTATGGCAGCGACATCGGCGATGATCGCACCATCGACGTGCATATCCGCCACCTGCGCGAAAAACTCGAAGACGACCCCACCAACCCGCGCTGGCTGCTGACCGTGCGCGGCTTCGGATACAAATTCCGGCCCGATATTGCGAAATCTTAACAGAGCCGCAACGAGCCCGCAAAATAACCCGCCTATGATGGATGACGTAATGAATACCGTATATCTGCTGGAGGCATGTCGAATATGAAGAAACGTGTGTTGATTGTTGCGGGGGTTGCCGTCGGGGCCGCTCTTGTACTCGGAGCGACTTTGTTCGCCGGGGTCGGTGTGGTGCAGGCCGCCGCGCGAGTCGGGCGGTCATTGATCGCAAACCGCATGGATCTTGCCCTGGATAACGTTCAGGCGCCGTCCAACGAGAAAGGTGTCGTGGTCGTCATCGTTGCGTCAGGCAGCCCGGCCGATACCGCCGGCGTGAAGCGCGGCGACATCCTGCTCAAGATTGACAATCAGGAAGTGAATACACCTGCCGACCTGGCTAACTATCTGAAAAGTATGAAGTCGGGCGACAAGGTGCAATTGAGCCTGACGCACGGCGACACCGCTCGAACGCTGTCAGCGACACTGGGCGATAAGAACGGCAGGGCCTATCTGGGCTTGCTGCCATTTGGTGGCTTCTTCGGCCGCGGTGGCAAGTTCCCCGGCTTTGGCACACCGATCAGCGGAACGCACGTCATGGTGACCGAGGTCATCACGGGCAGCCCGGCTGACACCGCCGGAATCAAAACCGGCGACGTCATTCTGTCAATGGATGGCAAGGCATTCAGGCCAAACGAGACGTTATCAGAGATTATCAGCAGCCACAAGCCCGGCGATAAGGTGACGCTGTCGGTGCAGCACAGCGGCGACGCAAACCCGACCGACGTGCAGGTGACGCTGGGCGATAACCCCAATAAGGCCGGCCAGGCATACCTGGGCGTGCAGTATCGCATGGGCGGGCGATTTGGCGTCGGTATGGGCCGATTTCGCGGCTGGTCATTCCCGATCCCCGGTACGCCCAACAACACACCGCCCGGACAGCAGGTACCCTTCGGCGGCGTCACGCAGACGATCAGCGGCGCGATAGTTTTCCAGGTAACGCCCGATAGCCCCGCCAGCGCAGCCGGCCTGAAACGCGGCGACGTGATCACCGCCATCGATGGCAAGACGATTCAAAACGCTCAGGCGCTGGTCGACGCCATCGCAGCGCACAAGCCCGGCGACAAGGTTATGTTGACGGTGCAGCAACTCGGCAGCAAACAGACGTCGGACATCACGGCGACACTCGGCGACAATCCGAACAAGGCCGGCACAGCCTGGCTGGGTGTCATGCTCGGCGATGCGACCAATATGCCGCGCGGTTTCGGCGGTCAGGGCGCTCCGCGCTTCAACTTCCCGGGCCGGCCGGGCAATCGCAATCAGACGCCTCAGCAGGGAACCGGCGTAGGCAACACACTGTAAGAAAGTTGCGTTCGCAGAAAACCTCCGGGCTATCCCGGAGGTTTCTTTATTGATGTAAGGGATGAAATTTCGTTCGATTCGATGGAGACTGGTCGCCAGCTATATGCTGCTGACATTGTTGACTGCGGGTCTGGTCGGCGCGCTGGCGATCTCGCTGGTCAAGCGCTACACAGACCAGCAGGAGATCGACTATCTCACCTCCAACGCGAACGCAGCGGCGCGCCAGGCGCTGCCGCTGATGATACCCAATGCCAACCCTTACGAATTGCAGCAACTGGCGCAGACGGCTGCGTTCCTGGGCAATGTACGCGTGCGCATACGGGATGCCGCCAGTGGCGTCATCGCTGATTCGGGCGCGCAGAGCGGGCCGGACACGTTCGTGATGATCCTCCCGCCGGATATCGGCAATACACCGGATAATAGTCCGTCCATGATGTCTATCCTGCTGGGGCGCAGACACGCCGCGCGGGGGCAAGATTCATCACTGGATCGGATGCCGCCCGGCACACGCTACATGCTGGTGGAACGCGAAGACGGCCCGTGGGGACGGCGCTTTGTGTTCCAGGCAGTTTCAAACACGCCCCCGACGGAAAGCGCAGCGGCGACAACTGCCAGTGACCCGACCGGGCGTTCCAACCGCACTGTCAGTGTGCCCATCGGCGACGCTGCCCACACGGTAGGGTATGTTGAACTTAGCGGCGCGCCGGACTTTGGCGCAGCAACCATCTCGGCTACGGCGAGTGCAATCCTGGTGGCGGCGCTGGCCGCCAGCCTGGTCGCCGGCATCGTGGCGCTGTTTGTCGGGCGCGGGCTGACTGCGCCGCTCAATAAACTGGCGCTGGCGGCCAACCGCATGAGCAGCGGAGATCTGACGACGCGCGCGCAGGTGACCGGCAACGACGAGACAGGCCAACTGGCGCAACAGTTCAACCAGATGGCGGAACGCCTGCAATCCAGCTTCGCCGAAATCGAGGCGGAGCGCGATACGCTGCGCCGTTTCATCGCGGATGCCTCGCACGAGTTACGCACGCCGATCACGGCGCTGAAAACCTTCAACGAACTGCTGCGCAATGGCGCAGCCGATGATATGGATGTGCGCAGCGAATTCCTGACTGAGAGCCAGTCGCAGATTGAGCGGTTGGGGTGGATCACCCGCAATCTGCTCGATCTGTCGCGCCTGGATTCCGGATTCGTCAATCTCGACGTGGCTGCGCACGATGCGGGCGAGATGCTTCAGGCTGCCGCCGGGGCTTTCAAACAGGCCGCGCTTGACCGCGACATCACTTTCAATGTGATTCAGCCCGAACCACCGTTAGCGGTCAATTGCGACCGGGCGCGCATGGAAATCGCGCTGTCGAACCTGATCGACAACGCCATCAAGTACACCCCTTCCGGCGGGCGCGTCACGGTTGGAGCGGATGCCGCGGGCAGCATCAGGTTGTGGGTGGAGAACAGCGGTGCAGGCATCGACCCGGTCGATCTGCCGCACATCTTCGAACGCTTCTATCGCGGCAAGGGCAGCAATGCGCGCGGCAGCGGTCTGGGACTTGCGCTGGTGAAAAGCGTCGTGCAGGCCCACGGCGGCCATGTCGCCGTGCAGAACGATCCCGGCCAGGGCTGCCGCTTCATGATCGAACTGCCTGAGTCCGGCGCAACCGCAGCCGGTTGAGCGGGTTCCCTCAGGCAGCGCAGGCCAGCGCCGCCGCGATATCCTCGGCGATCATGCGGCGCTTCACTTTTTCGATAAAGAAACTGGGGCCTGCCTGCAGATACGATGGGAAGACGCGCGCGCCCCGGAACTGGTACGTGCCGTTGCGCAGCTTATACGTTGCGCCCGCAGGGATCACGCGCGCTTCACCGGCGCGGCGGGCGATGGCATTCACCGCCTTGATGGCTACATCCCCCATCAGCATCAGCACCTTGACATGCTTGAAGAGAGCCAGTTCCTGCTCCAACAGGCGCGAACATGCCACGATCGTGTCGGTCTGGATGCCATAGGCGGTTTTGCCGCACTTCACTGCTGAAGTAAGGTACACGCCCAGGCGTAGGATATCCTCGATAGTTGTGATTTCACGTCAGACGCGATTTGAGGGGCTGCTGAGCCGCAAAGAGATCGGACAGCACTTCCAGAGTGTCTACGCCATTGGATAAACGTTCATGCGCGTACAGGATCAAAGCTTC
>JAMCQN010000089.1 GCA_023382055.1 Chloroflexota bacterium | reverse complement strand
CGCCGTCCAGGCTGACTCCAGGATGGTCGCATCGTGGAACGTATCGTGGATCAGATCGATGGAACCCGGATCTGATGTGTTTGCGAAGATGATCGGATACACCACACAGCCAAAGAAAATCGCGGCCAGCAGGTTGGGCTGCCCGGCCCGGATCAGCCCGGCTGCCTGTCCTGCCCTGATCACGCCCTCAACGATATCCATTGGGTATACCGCCCCAGCAGGCAGCTCGATGATGAACGCGGGCAGGCGCAGCAGGACGAAGTTGAACGCATCGGTATGGGACCGGTAATCGTCCAGCATAGCCTGCCCGATCTGGCGCAGCTTCTGATCGGCCGGCAGGTCGGTGATCGAGATTTGCTGGATGTGGTTGGCGATCAAGCTGAAGTAGTGCGCGTGCAACTCCTGCGCGATGGCTTCCTTGGATGGATAGTGCTTGTAGAGCGCGCCTTCCGAGACGCCGGCGCGTTCGGCGATGTGGTGGATGCGCGTTCCTTCATAGCCAAACTGTGCAAAACAACTCAGCGCGGCGTCAATGATCTTCGATTTTTGACTGGGTCGTGGCATGCATGTCTGTCCCTGGCCGATCGCCATATCTATAACCCGTGCCTCGCGTGGTTATATTCGATGAGCCACTGGCATGATACCAGCTTGTTGGCTCAATCTGTCAAACCGGCGCACACCCTTGATGCGGAGTGGGAAGTCGGCGCCAAACACCTGCGCGGGTGTCAATGCCCCGACCGGATGGCGTTCCAGTATCTCTTCAACTGCCCGGTCCGCAGCCGCGGCCGTATAGGCGTAGCCCTCACCGGTTTCCAGCCATGCTTCGGCGGATACCCCTTGAGCATTTCGAGCGCGCGCCCACACGTAGCTGTGTTTGCCGGCATCGTGCAACTGTACCTTGGGAGCAGCTTTGTTGCCGGTTCGTGTTAGCCGCTGCCTTAGCGCGGGCATCGCCATGAGCCTTTGTGCAACCGGCAGGGCCAGCCGGGCGATTCTCGGGCTGATGCCGAAAGTGAGGTAGACCGTGATATTTTGGATTCCAGTGGCGTAATACGAGGACACCAGGTCGCCCAGTGGCGCGGGCAGAATAGTGTGTATGCCATCCGGGAAAGCCATGTACCGCCCGCCAGCGCCTAATGTGGCCGGTATCAGTTGGCCATCCCGGCGAACCCGTCCGCCGCTGGCGATCGCCTGCAGGCTGGTTTGCGCGGCCCCAACGCTGGTGTGTCCTGTGTAGGGCGCTATGGCGATCTCCAATTCCGTCGCATCTGGCGCCTGCTCCACCACGTACTTGGCCAGAGCATCGCTCGTGCTCACGCCAAACCCTACTCCGGAGACCAGTGCAACGCCGCGTTGGCGGGCCGGTTGATCCTGCGTATGCACGGCTTCAAAGACGCCAATTTCGTTGGCGATATCGGCGTAGGGCACACCGGCATCCAGGCAGGCCTGCACCACTGGGGCGCTGGTCACTTCGAATGGGCCGGCGGCCAGCAACACCATGCTCGCATCGCGGGTGGCCTGGCGCAGCGACTGAAGGTCATCCAATCCAAATGCTGTCCATTGCAGGCCCAATGGCTCCGCCAGCGCGCGCACTTTGCCCGCCGAGCGTCCAGCCAGCTTGGGCCGTTGCCCGCGCCGTACTGCCTCGGTCACGATCATCCGCCCGGTTTCGCCTGTCGCCCCGTAAAGTAACCATTGCTTCTCGTTTTCCACCGCTCCCCTTCTATTACAATAAGTAAGTTTATATTTACTTATCGAGTATAATTTTCAGACGACACTTTGTCAAGAGGGAAAGTACAATGGAAGCCGTGATCGTATCCTCGGCGTCAAGTGAACGGTATCATTACGACACACACACTATGTGAGTAAGGTGACTTCATGAGACAGAAACTAAGCGTCATCACGCTCGGCGTCGCTGATCTGGCGCGCTCGATCGCATTCTACCGGGATGGGCTGAAGTGGCGGACTACCTACAAAGACGGCGAGGGTATCGCCTGGTTCCCCATGGGCGGCGTCGTGTTCGCCCTGTACCCGCGTGCGGCTCTGGCCGAGGATGCGCTGGTCAGCCCGGTCGGGAGCGGGTTTACAGGGATCACCCTGGCGCACAATACGAAGAGCGAGGCCGAGGTGGATGCCGTGATGGCCGAGGCAGCCGCACTCGGCGCGAAAATCGTGAAGCCGGCGCAGAAGGTGTTCTGGGGCGGCTACAGCGGTTACTTCGCCGATCCGGACGGCTACCTGTGGGAGGTCGCCTACAACTCCAACTCGGTTTTTGACGAACAGGACAACATCAAAAACTTGTAACCAGCCTGATTTACTGATCGCGCTTTTTGAGCAGGTCGGCGATGCGGGTGGTATCCAGATCTTTTGGCGCGGCCGGTTTGTCCTGTGGCGTTGCGAGACGCTCTTCCCGAGCAATGGCCTCCGTGGCGGGCTGGCTTGCTGTTGTTGACTGGCGCTGTGCAGGCGCCATCCCCTGTGCCGGCGTGCTGGCTGGACCTCCCGCCCCTGCCAGTCGCTGTCGCACGGCGTTCAACTGCGCCTGCAGGTCTTGAATCTCGATGCGCAATTTCTCGCTGGCCGTGGCGTAATCGTGCCAGCGGTCGCTGAGTTGTTGGACATGGTTCTGCGCCTGGTTCAGTTGCGCCAGTTTGGCGCGGGCGACGTCGTCCTGCCCGGCGCGGGTCGCGGCGTTCACTTCCAGTTCAAGCGTATCCGACTGTGAACGGGCGTCGCGCCAGGCCTGTTCGGCGTTCCTCTCGCGCGCCTCGGCTTGGCTCAATTGTTTACCCAGCCGATCCGCGCGTTGCTGGGCGGCTTTGAGCAGTCGGATTGATTCCGCGCGCGGATCTGCCGGCTGCTGACGCGTTTCGCGCGGCCGGAGCAGGTCGTTGGCCTTCGCGCGCACCAGTGATGTGAGCTGGCCGAGGATATCCATACTGATATTGTATTGCAGGGGCGAAGCATTGCCATATATGCCGTGGTGGATCAAGGCATGTTGGGCAATGCATCGCCCCTGGTATCTTGAAAACGGCGGGGTGAGATCGGCATCGCCCCAGGGCGAGTGAGCCCGTATGTAGATAGATCCTACTCTCCCCCTCACGACACCCGCGGCACGCGCGGCAGGATCGCCGAGATCACTTCGTAGTTGATTGTGCCCAGTTGTTCAGCCATCTCCTCAGCGGTGATGGCCTGCCGGCCCTGCCGCCCGATCAGCACCACCTCGTCGCCGATGCGCACGCCGGGGATGTCGGTGACGTCGATCATGCTCTGATCCATGCACACGCGCCCGACGATGGGCGCGCGCTGCCCGCGCACCAGCACCTGCCCCGCGTGCGCCGGAGCGCGCCGGAAACCATCGGCATAGCCCACCGGGATGACGGCGATGCGGCGCTCGTCCGGGCAGCGGTACATCGCCCCGTACGAGACGGGATGCCCCGCGGGCAGCACTTTGACTTGGGCGATGGTGGTCTTCCACACCAGCGCCGGGCGCAGGCGTTCCTGGACGGCGTTGGCCGCCGCGCCCGCGCCGAACGGCGACAGCCCGTATAGCGACAGCCCCACGCGCACCATATTGAGATGCGTCTCAGGCAGCGTCAGAGTTGCCGCCGAGTTAGCCGCGTGCAGGTAGGAAACGGGGAGATTAGGGATTAGAGATTGGAGATTGGGGGCAGCGACAGTCGTTTGATGATTGACGTTTGACGGTTGGATCGTGACGTTCGCCTCGCGCAGCACCTCCATGAAGCGCCCGAACTGCGCGCGCGTGTAGTCGGGGTCGTCGTCCGCGCAACAGAAGTGCGTGAACACGCCCTCGATCTCGATGCCCGGCAGGTCGGCCACCGCGCGGATGAATGCGGCGGCGCGGTCGGGCAGCACGCCCAGCCGCCCCATCCCGCTGTCCAGCTTGATGTGCACGCGCGCGGTGCGGCCCAGTTCGCGCGCGGCGCGCGAAAACGCCCGCGCGATGTCGTAGTCGTAGATCGTCACACTGACGTCCCGCATCAGGGCTTCGCGCGCGTGCCACGCCGGGGTGTATCCCAGGATCAGGATCGGCTCATTGATGTTGGCCGCGCGCAGCAGTGTGGCCTCGTTCAACGACGCGACGCCGCAGAAACCCGCCCCATTGTTCAGCGCCGTGCGCGCCGCCTTCACAGCCCCGTGCCCGTAGCCGTTCGCCTTCAACACCGCCATCAGCGTCACGCCGTCGCCGATGAAGCGCTTGATCTCGCGCACGTTGTGGGCGATGGCGTCCAGGTCGATCTCCAGCCAGGTGGGGCGGGCGGGGTTGACCACGCGCAGGCGCGCCGCATCCCAGCCGGGCTCCTGGCGCGCCAGCAAGCTCTTGTCGGCTGGGTCGGCCAGCAACGCGGCGACGACGTATTCCATCCGTGCGCTGGTGTCACCCTTCACCAGCACGATGTCGCCGGCGTGTGCACGCTGCTGTACGGCGTCGATGGCGTCGCGCGCCGTGTAGGTCGTCACCACCTGCGCCGAATCCATCCCGGCGTCCAACGCCCCCGCGGCGATGTGGCCGGCCAGTTCGCCTAATGTGACTAAGAGGAGATTTGAGATTTGAGATTTGAGATGGCTTGGCATCCCTTTGGGATTTGAGATTTGCGCGCCGATGTCGCGGTGCAGCCTGACGGCCTCATCGCCCAGTTGATCCATGTCGCCCAGCACAAGGAAAGTTTGAGATTGGGGATGAGAGATTGGAGATTGGAGATTGGAGATTGGAGATTGGGGACTGAGAACTGCCTGGATCGCAGCGCGCATCGAGGCCGGGCTGGCCGAGAACGTGTCGTCGATCAGGCGGCAGCCGTTGACGCCGCGCAGGACGTTCATGCGCCCCGCCAGCGCCGGCAGGTTTTGCAGCGCCTGTGCGATCTCGGCATCGGGTATGCCGTAATATCGCCCGATCTCGGCGGCGATGCTGCCTGCCAGTTGCAGCGGTTGCTCCGCGCCGACGCCGCACACGCGCGCGCGCGCCCGCTCGCGCATCGCCCATACCCGTTCATCGTCCTGGTTCAGGATCGCCAGGCCATCGGGCGGCAGCGCCTCGATCACTACGCCCTTCTCCTGCGCCAGCGCATCCAGCGACCCGAAGTAGGCCAGGTGCGTCTCGCTCACATTGGTGACGATGCCCACCTGCGGCGGTGCGATCTGGCATAGCTCGTGAATCTCCCCGGGCGCGTCGGTAGCCATCTCCAACACCAGCATGTCGTGCTGCGGTTCGAGCGCGCCCAGCGCGATCGGCAACCCCAGGCGGCCGTTGTAGTTGGCCGGGTTGCGGAACACGTTGAACTTGCGCGACAGCACGGCGGCGACCGCCTCGCGCGTGCTCGTCTTGCCCACGCTGCCGGTCACGGCCACGATGGGCGCGCCCTGCTGCCGCACGATGAACGCGGCGTAATCGCTCAGCGCCTTGAATGTGTCGGGCACGGCGATGATCGCGGCAGGCTGGCCATCGGGCAGGGCGAGTGGGATATTGGGCGCGCGCCCCTCATCGACCAGCGCGCCCGTGCAACCGCACGCCAGCGCTTCCGCGATGAAGTCGTGGCCGTCGCCGCGATCGGTCTTCAGCGCCACAAACAACTCGCCGTTCTGTGCGCGCCGCGAGTCGAAACAAAAGCCGGCGAAGATCTGTTCGCCGTTCGGTCGCCCTGCGTCTACGGCCAGCGCGCCGGACGTTGCAGTGAGAAGGTGGGCGAGTCTGATCATTTTGCAACGATACACCAATCCGTGCGGCTTGTCGGCTACAATGCAACACGGAAAAAGTTTACGCCATCTCTATGTGAGTCGCTATGTATCTTTTGCACATTCGGTCCTCGTCCCCGTCATCGGGGACGCGCACGGATGCCGCCCCGGGGACGGATTCTGCTTACAAAATGTGCACGCGCCGACGAAGGACGCGGATAACGATATCGTCATTCTCGCGGAAGCGGGAATCCAGCGCTGACCGCGGCCTCGACATGCCCGGTGGCGACTGACTCAAACTTGAGATGGCGTTACGAATAGTTTTCGGAGATCGACACAACATGGAATCACAACGCGGCCTGAAGGGGGCCGGAATACGTTATATTGGCGCCGTCCTTGGCGCAATGCTGCTGGCTGCCTGTTCGGGGCCGTTTGGCAGCGGCCAGAGCGCGCAGCCGGAACGCAGCGCCACACTGCAGAACGGCACGCTGATGGCGACCGTCAGCGCGACGGGCGCGATCCAGGCCGAGACTGAGGTCAGGCTGGTCTTCCAGACGACCGGCCGCGTCACTGAAGTCAACGTGATGAAAGGGGATGTGGTCAGGAAAGGGGACGTCCTCGCCAGGCTCGATACAACGGACCTGCAGGCGGCGCTCGCACAGGCGCAGGCCGGGCTGATCATCGCCAGCGCCGCTTACAGCCGCACGGTCGAAGGGCCGCGCGCGGCGGATATTACGGCGGCGCAGTCGGCGTTGAACACGGCATACGCCAACTACAGTAAACTGCAGGCCGGCCCGGACAAGGCCGACATTGCCGCAGCCGAGACGGCCGTGCGCAGCGCCGAAGCCGCCCTGCGCCAGGCGCAGACGGCCAACGACCTGACTTACCAGTACGCGACGAAGGATTATCCCGGCAGCCCGGTCATCACCCAACTGGAGCAGGCGCGCAACAACCTGGAGACCGCCAAACAACAATATGACCGCGTGTTGCGCGGCCCCGACCAGGCGCAGACCGCCGCCGCGCTGCAGCAGATCGCATCGGCCAGGGCGCAACTGGATAAGTTGCAGCAGCCGGCTCGCCAGTACAGCATCGATCAGGCCATGGCCGAGCGCCGGAAGGCACAGTTGCAGATAGAACAAGCCCAGCGCCGCCTCGATCAGGCCGTGCTGGTTGCTCCGCTTGATGCAGTGGTGTCAGCCGTGAACATCAAAGAAGGCGAGGATGCTGGCGCGACTGCGCAACCGGCCGTTGCGCTGGTCGATACATCGACACTGCACGTCGACATCACCGTGGACGAAATCGACGTCGCCAAGGTGCATCCGGGGCTGGATGTCGCCATCACGCTCGACGCGCTGCCCGGCGTTGAGTTGAAAGGCACGGTCGATCGTGTTGCTGCCACCTCCACCAACGTGAGCGGGGTTGTATCGTATGCGGTGCGCGTGGTGCTGGTCAAGACCGACGCACCCCTGCGCGTGGGAATGACGGCCAATGCGTCCGTGGTGCTGGACAAACGAGATAACGTGCTGCTGGCGCCCAACTGGGCCATTCGCAAGGACAAGCAAAGCGGCAAAGCTTATCTCACCATAAAGGTAGACGACAAGACGAAGAATGAGGTCGAGGTGAAAACCGGGCTGCGCAACGAAAACTTCAGTGAGATCGTGTCCGGCGCAAGCGCCGGGCAGGCGGTGGTCGCGCCGCAGGTGACCAATCTGCTGGGGCAGTGATAGATCAACATAACAGTGATGTTCTCATTTGACATCCAGCACCTCCAACGGCGCAGTCGCGCTGGTGTGTTTCATACCCCGCACGGCGACGTACTTACGCCGGTCTTTATGCCGGTCGGCACGCAGGCTACGGTCAAAGCCATCCCACCGCGCGACCTGACCGAGTTAGGTGCCAGCATGATCCTGGCAAATACCTATCATCTGTATCTGCGACCGGGCGATCAGTTGATAGCGCGACGGGGTGGGTTACATAACTTTATGCGCTGGGATGGGCCGATCCTGACTGACAGCGGTGGGTTTCAGGTTTTCTCGCTCAGCGAGATGCGCAAGATCGACGACGACGGCGTGACCTTCAAGAGTCACCTGGACGGCAGCATGCATCGCCTGACGCCGGAGAAGTCCATCAGCATCCAGCAGAACCTGGGGGCGGATGTCATTATGTGCTTCGACGAATGCCCGCCGCCGACCGACCGCGAGTACAACGTCATCTCAATGGCGCGCACGCATGCCTGGGCTGAGCGCTGCAAGCTGGCGCACACCTGCCCGGATCAGGCTCTTTTCGGCATCGTGCAAGGCGGAGTCTTTCGCGAGCTGCGCGAGGAATCCGCCCGCGCCATCAGCGCGCTGGATTTCCCCGGCCACGGCATCGGCGGTCTGGCGGTCGGCGAGACCAAACAGGATATGTTGGCGACGCTGGAGTGGATGGACGCGGCGCTGCCGGTGGAAAAACCGCGCTACCTGATGGGTGTGGGCGAGCCGGTTGATCTGATCAACGGCGTCGCGCGCGGGATGGATCTGTTCGACTGCGTGCTGCCCACGCGGCTGGCGCGGCACGGCGCAGCCTTCACGGACGTTGGGCGCATCAATATGCGCAACAAGCTGTATGAAGAAGATGAACGACCGCTGAATCCCGGCTGCACCTGCTACGCATGTAAGACATTCACGCGCGCCTATGTTCGCCATTTGCTGCACGTGGGCGAAATCCTGGGGCTTTACCTGATGAGCCTGCACAACGTTCATTTTCTCATTCAACTGATGGCGGATATCCGCCAGGCCATTTTCGACGACCGCTTCGACCAGTTCGCGGCGGGCTGGACGGCGCGTTACGGCAATGGTGTGGCGAGAGTGATTTAACTATGGATTTGGATACGTTCTGGGAGCATGTATTCAGCGAGGATGCAACGCAGGTGCGCCTGGCGTGGCAATCACTCGACCCAGATGAGCGCGAGGCCGTGCGTAAGCTGCTCAATCAAATCGTAGCTGACCCGGAGCGGATTGAGGCGCAGCGCACCGCAGCGCGGTTCGCATTGGGCATTATCGCCGGTCTCAGCCTGCCTGAAGGCGCGCTGGAGTTCGCGCGCGAACTGGCGCATCGGACCGGCGAGCGATTGAAGCATGCCAGCGGCGGGTTAATCGCCTCAACCAAACAGGATGGCACGCTGGTGACAGCGTCGGATATCGAAACCGACCAGCGCATGGGCGACGCCATCAAGGCCAGTTACCCCGACCACGGTGTGCTGTCGGAAGAAGGTGTCAAGGTCTATGGCGGCGAGGAGTGGTGCTGGATCATCGATCCGATCGATGGCACCACCAACTTCATGTGGGGCTATCCCGGCTGGGGCGTGCTGGTCGGTCTGTTGCACTACGGCCAGCCGGTGCTGGGCGTGGCGGAATTCCCGCCGTTTGGCCTGCAGTTTTATGCGGTGAGTGGGCAGGGCGCCTGGCGCAGCAGCGCTGCCGGCGACGAACCGATCCATGCGTCAACCGAGCGTGCGCTGACATCCACGCAGTTATTCGTCATCGGCACCCGTTCGCAGAGACAGGGGCTGTTGAAGCTTCCCTGCAAGCTGCGCCTGCCGGGCTCCAGCGGTTTTGACTTCGCCTTGTTAGCCAGCGGCGCGTGCGTCGGGGTATACGATTCCACCGTGCACGTCTGGGATATCGCGGCGCTGTGGTCGTTGCTGGAAGAGTCCGGAGCTCAGGTCGTTACCGACCGTCCCGGCGGCGTCTTCCCACTACAAGCCGGCGTGGACTACAGCTCGGTCGAGTTCGCAGTGGTGGGGGCGGGCACATCCGAGTTGCTGGCCGAGTCGCTGGCGCTGCTGTCCGATCGCTTCGCGGCGGCGTAACCGCGCTGGATGTACACGTCGGTCAGGCGCACCCACTCAGGGATGCTGAGCGTCTCCGCCCGGCGCGCCGCATCAATTGCCGCGTCAGCCAGCATTTCATCGGCGGCGGGCTTGGGCAGCCGCAGACCGGCGGACAGGGTATTGCGCAACTGCTTGCGGCGCTGGCTGAACCCGGCCCGCGCCAGGTCGAACAACGCGTCCGGGTTGTCGGTCTGGCGGCGCGGCGTAATACGCACCACCGCCGAATCCACATCGGGTTGTGGGAAAAAGGTGGAAGGGCTGAGCCGCATCAACAGTTCCGGTTTGCCGTATACCTGCACACTCACCGACAGCATGCTCATGTCGCCCGGCTGGGCCACGATGCGTTCCGCCACCTCAAGTTGTACGGTCAGCACGATGCCGCGCGTATTGAGCGGCGCCTCAAGCATGCGGCGGATCATGGCTGAGGTGATGTAATAGGGCAGGTTGCCCACGAAGCGCACGGGCGAGCGTTCGTCGAAACCGCCATCGCGCAACAGCTTGACGAAATCCACCGCCAGCGCATCTGCCTGCAGGATCGTCATGTTCGACACGCTCGCCAGTTCCTGTTGCAGGATCGGGATCAGGTTGCGGTCGAGTTCGATAGCGATCACGTGGCGCGCTGCCTGCGCGAGATGCCGGGTGAGTGCGCCGATACCCGGGCCAATCTCAAAGGCCATTTCCTCCGGTTTGATGCCGGCCAGGCGCACGATGCGGCGCGCCGAATCATCGTCGGTGAGGAAGTTCTGGCCGAGCGACTTGCGCGGTGTGATGCCGAACGAACGCAGCCGGTTACGGATGCTGGTTGAATTGCTCATGCGCTGGTATCAGTTGATGCTGTAGTTGATGTTAGCGGGTACCGGCGTCAACAGGTAAACGTCCACCCAGCGATACCACGATTGCAGGTTGTTGTCATCGTAACCCAGGTCGATGCGCTTGCCGATGATGGCGCTGCCGGTATCACAGGCGTACCCCGGTCCATACCCGGGCACATAGACGTTGGTGCGCAATGGGATCAGATGCGGGTCCACGGCCACAATCCCGGAGCGCATGGCAAAACCGCAGCGCACGTGGCCGTACCAGGAGGCGCCCAGCGATACGCCGGCGGTGCTGGCTGAGTAAGACGTCGCCAGCATGTGGATGACGCGCCAGTATTGCACCGGGCCGCTGGGCGTATCCAGGGTGCGCAGGAC
The DNA here is from genome assembly GCA_023382055.1 of Chloroflexota bacterium. Taxonomy (GTDB): domain Bacteria; phylum Chloroflexota; class Anaerolineae; order J036; family Brachytrichaceae; genus CAIXPS01. The sequence goes on along the minus strand of JAMCQN010000089.1, from coordinate 16,409 downwards.
GACTTTGGTGCCGTAGTTATAGATGCGCGGCTGCGGATCCAGCGCTACAAAGTCGGCGATGACCTCGCGATGGGTTTCATTGTCGTCTTCGTATGTGATCAGCGTGCGCCGCTCATGCACGCCCGGAGCGCCTTTCTGTCCCAGCACCACCTGATCCAACTCGACGTTGGAATCGGGTTCGGTGCGCGTCTCAAACGGGATAACCTCCTGGTCGATAGCGATCTCGTGGCGCACGCGCACGACACGCACTTCCAGGTTGTCCACGATCTTGGCGTCAAGACCGGGCTTGGCGTAGTCCTCGCCGTACAGCACGATGTTCAGGTCAGCCAGCACGTCGCCGACGGTGGGGCGATTGGTGCGGGTTCTAACCCGCCGGCCGTCAACCCACACGCTGACCGGTTTGGAGCGCGACAGTTGAATCTGCTCTCCTGCTTGCAGGGGCGCGCTGGGCGATGGTTGCACGGTATCGGCCAGGAACAGCTTGTAGCCAGCCTCAAGCAGGGCTTCGCCCACAGTGGGGGCGGTGGTTAAGATTGTTTTTGGCGGGGCATCCTGCTGCTGAATCGTCACAGCAATTGCGTGCTTGAATCGGATATTCGCCGCCAGTACGTCCGGCGCTAATCCCGCCGCAGCCGGCAGGATCGTCGACGGCTGGTTGTTGACCGTCAGCTTATCGCGGTCGCCGATGTTATATCCCAGCTTGGCGAGTACGTCCTCGGCGGTATTGCCCTGTGTGCGCACCAGAACAGGCTCCTGGCCATCGACATTGACACGCACCAGCCGGGCGCGCTTGATGATGATCGTGTCATTGCGGTTCAGCGGTGTAGACAGAGGCGGCGAGATGATATCTTCGGGCAGCAAATGGACGTTGGCTTCGCGCAATGCGGCCCCCACCGTGGTCTGGTGAGTTTGCAGGCTGATCACCCGATTGCCGTCGAGAATCTTAGCCGGCGTGAACGTGCTCAGGTAGCCGGCGGTAAGCAGGCTGAGCACACCGAGGATGATCGGGAAGGCCAACCAGCGAAGGCGGCTGGCCTGCTGCGGCTGCGATGCAGGGTTTCCGTCGGCCGGGCGCCGCGCAAACGGATTTTTTCCGGTGAACATGTTTATATGACAAACCCGTACAACATGCACTGCGTATCTTCATATGGGGACATTGACAGGTGCGATGAGACACTTACCGGTCTGTGTGCGATTGCTGATGTGGTTGACTGTGTTGCCAGGCGCCCCTGTGACACCCGAAAGGGACTCCTTACCGTTGCTATCTTCCGATCCTGGCGGGGTTCGAAGACTTTCGCCGCACAAGACCCAGCAACACAGTCAACTACACCAGCCATTGTCAGCCGCAACAAATACCGCTCTGATTTGGGTCAACCACGCTACCGTGGCGTCGAGTCGTTGGCGTCTGTACGTGCATGTAGGTTAGATCATACAGGGATAGCAGGGGCATGTCAATTGCAGTATAATTAGACCGCTCGCGCCTATAGCTCAATTGGACAGAGCACTTGACTTCGGATCAAGGGGTTGTGGGTTCAAATCCTGCTAGGCGCGCTGACGCAGACCCCGCCGGCGGTTTGTTGGTGACAACGGATCAGCCAGCGGGTTCTTTTTTATCACCAAATGTTTCACGTAAAACTTTCCCGGTGAAACACCATGTTGGAGAGCACTGAGGACTTTCGACTCGGATTTGCCATCGGCATCATCGCCGCAGAAGGCTCATTCACGGGCGATCTGCGCAAGCCCGCTTTACAAATCAAGATGCACGCGCGCGATCAGGCTACCCTCGATTTCCTGCAACAGATGTTCGGCGGCAAAGTTTATGGCCCTTATACGCACGGCGAGCGCTACTACTGTCTGTGGTCATTGCGCGGCGCTGAATTGAGACAGTCCGTCGCTACCTTCATGCGCTACCTGCCAGAAAGCTATAAACGCACGCAGTTCATAGAATGGGCAGGCCGCTACTTCAAAGACCTACTGCCCGAATAGCTCGCGGTTTGCGACAACCCAGTTCCACAACCGCTGTATGCCATCCCTGACGGTTACCTGCGGTTCCCACCCCAGCACGCGCCTGGCTTTGCTGTTATCGCTGACAAAGACCGGCTGGTCGCCCGGACGCCAGTCCGCGTACTTAGCGGGAATGGGATGCCCGGCCAACTGACCCAGCAGCGCTCCGAACTCTGACCAGATCGCCAGCGTATTGGACGTGCCGCCGCCGACATTGAACACCTGCCCGCTGGCGACGTCCAGATGATCCCACGCGGCGGCGTATGCATTGACGAGATCCTGCACATATAACAGGTCGCGCACCTGTTTGCCGTCGCCGTAGATGTTAATCGGGCGGTTCATGGCAGCCGCGATGACGAAATGCGCCACCCAGCCCTGATCCTCCACGCCGAATTGCCGCTCACCGTAGATGCACGATTGGCGAAATACCACCGTGCGCAGGCCATAGATGCGCGCGTAATCCCGCACGTACTGATCGCCGGCGCCTTTGGAACACCCATAGGGCGAGTGAAAGTCGAGCGGTTGCTGCTCGCTCACGCCGTTAGGCAGATCGCGGTAGCGGTAACGCGTCGGCTCTTGAACCACGACCACGTCTTCCATGCCGCCGTACACCTTGTTTGTGGAGGCGAAAAACACGGCAGGAGGCGCGGCCATAGTTCGGGCTGCCTCAAGCACGTTGAACGTTCCCAGCGCATTGATCTCGAAGTCCTCGCGCGGGTTGATGACCGATGTCGTGACGGCCACCTGGCTGGCCAGGTGCACGACCAGGTCGGGGCGGGCATCCGACATGGCGGTCTGCAGCCCGGCTGCATCGCGCACGTCGCCCTGTATGAACGAGAACGCGGCTTTAGCGTCGCGCGGCTGCGAGCGCAGCCATTCCAGGTTGTGCACGGTGCGCGGGCGTGAGAGATTGTCGTAAACGGTGACGCTATCGCCGCGCCCAAGAAAACGCGCCGTCAGGTTGCAGCCGATGAATCCGGCGCCGCCAGTAACAAATAAACGCATGATGATAGTGGCTCCTCGCTAAGATCGTCCGGTGAGCATCATACAGGAATTGGCGTCACTTTGCTATAAACTGCTGGCGCGCCGCGAACCTCGAAAGTATAATCCTGCTGTCAGCTAACTTGCTTGTGCTGATGGTGTTATCCAGCAACGCTCAAACAAAATCGTATGGATATGCCGGGGGAGTTATGCGTCCGCCCCGGTAAACGCGGATGGTGCATTTACCATGAGCCAGACACACATCGCTGTCGTCGCTGCCACGATCGTCGGGTTGTGTTTGCCTGCCCAACCGACGGACGATTTGAACAACCCGCCGCCTAATCAAGCCCACTTCCCACAGGACCTGGCAGGCGGCCGCCCATACCAGAATCTCCCCACTCAGATCACGATCGCCAGTATCGACACGACCCACGACGATAAAGAGATCGTCCTGGCGACGCAGGATCTTATCAGTAACACGAACACGCTGACCTGCACCGGGCATGTGTATGTCTACAACCCCAACGGCACGCTGCGCTGGTCGGCGCAACTGCCGCAGCCACCGGGCATGGGCGCTTCGGTAGCCGATCTCAATGGCGATGGGGTCAATGATGTCATCGTTGGATATGGTGAGTTACTGACTGGGTGCATGATTGGCGGCGGTGTAAAAGCATTGAACGGCGTCGATGGCAGCGAGATGTGGAATTTCCTGACCTTGCCGCAAGCCGGCCTGGGTGGCGTGTATGCAACCCCGGCGATTGGCGATGTGAATGGCGATGGATATCCGGAGGTCGTGTTCGGCAGTTGGGATCAGTGCATCTATATGCTGGATCACGAGGGGAATTCGTTGTGGAACTTCGATAAAAATCCCAACAATGCCTGTAACGGCCGTGGGCATTTCATGTACGACCGCGTCTCGTCCACGGCCGCGCTGGCCGACCTGAACGGCGACGGCAAACTGGAAATCGTCATCGGGTCCGACGCCACCACGTCATACTTTATCAGCCATCCCCCCTATGTGCGCGGAGGATATCTGAACGTGCTGCGTGAGGATGGCGTACTGATCGCCCAAAGCTGGTTCTATCAGGCGATCCAGTCCAGCCCGGCCATCGCCGATCTGAACGGCGACGGCGTGCTCGACATCGTGGTTGGCTCAGGGGAATCCATCAATGCCCAGGGACTCTATGTGACGGCGTGGCATTACGATGAGTCACAATGTTGCATGGATAATCGGTTGGTGAATAACTGGATCAAGGACGTCAATGGCTATGTCATGTCATCGCCCGCTATCGGCGATCTGAACGGGGATGGCGTGCTGGATGTGGTCGCGATTACGCCGAATGGAAACACAACCACGCTGCAGGGCAGCACCGTGTATGCGTGGAGCGGCAATGGCACGGAGCTTTTCCATCGCCTGTTGTGCGATGTATCCGGCGCGAAGTATTACCTGCACACCTCGCCGGTGATTGCCGATGTGGTCGGCGATGTGAAGCCGGAAGTCGTGCTGACACAGAACTACGAGACGATCATACTGAATCCGGACGGCACCTTTTACACCGATCAGCCAACGAATAACTGTAACGGGCAGCCCAGCACGACTGCGCTGACCTACTGGGCAGGCGCTAAACTCGACGCCATCCCGGCCATAAGCGATATCGACAACGGCGGGCACGGCGCGATACTGGTTGCTGGTGCGGTCGATGATGGGGCGAAATCGAACTATGGCAGGCTGTTCGCATGGGGTGGGCATAATAGCGGATATGCGTCGTGGGCGCAGTTCCATCATGACGCGGCGCATACCGGCCTGCTGGATAATGTGCCACCTGGAAATCCAAGCGGATTTACTGTGTCGCCGCTGACGGGCACTTTGATGATGCCACAGACCATAACGGTTACCTGGACCATAACCGGCAAAGATATGGGTGCTGGTTTGGCGGGTTACGCAGTGTCGGTCAACCGATATCCCGACAGTCTCCCGCTACCCAGTTCGGACATAACTACCGGTATCGGCAGCATTACCGCGATGCCGGGAGTTGGGACGTGGTACGCCCATGTGCGTGCGGTGGACAAAGCCGGTAATGGCGCATTGACCGCCGTGCATCTGGGGCCGTTTTTGTTCCACCGGGCGCAGGCGTTTCTGCCGATGGTGGCACGGGAGTAGAAGACGCGCCAGTGCGATTTCGCTGTGCATCACAAACAGTGTTGACAAAGTATACTTGGTCAAGAAACAAACAAGATGTCCTCTGATGTGTCCATCGCACGTAAAACATGCCGCGCGTTGATATAGCCATCGTCAACTGGAACGGACTGAAGTATCTTCAGCCCTGCCTGGATTCTTTGTTCGCGCAGACATTTTTGGATTTCCGGGTCTGGCTGGTAGACAATGGTTCTACCGATGGATCAACCGACTACGTAAAAAGGCATTATCCGCAGGTGAAATTGATCTGCAATACGGAAAACCTTGGGTTTGCCTCTGCGAATAACGCCGCCATCCGTAGTGGGCAGGCTCAGTATATTGCGACGCTGAACAATGACACGACCGTAGAGCCTGCCTGGCTGGGAGCACTAGTCGAAGCACTGGACGCCAATCCGCGTGCTGGCGCGGCTGCGTCCAGGATGCTCTTCGCCGACCACCCCACCATGATCAACTCGGCTGGAATTATGGTGGATCGGGTCGGTATCGCTTGGGACCGTGAAGGTGGCATGCCTGAAGCGATGGGGGTAGCACAAACAATAACTGTGTTTGGCGCAAGCGCTGGCGCCGCGCTTTATCGGCGCGCCATGTTGGACGAGATCGGTTTATTCGATGAGGACTTCTTTGCGTACCTTGAGGACGTGGACCTGGCCTGGCGTGCGCAGTGGGCCAATTGGGAGGCACTTTATGTGCCTTCAGCGCGGGTATATCACCATCACTCTGCAACCAGCCGCGAGGGGTCTCCGTTCAAGAACAGGCTGCTTGGGCGAAACAAAGTATGGCTGATTGCCAAGAACTATCCGGCGCCGCACATCTGGTTCTACCTGCCACAGATTGTTCTTTACGATGCCGCAGCAGTGGCCTACGCGATGTTCATCAAGCGTGATACCAGCCCTCTGCTGGGGAGGTTGGCTGGTATAAGGCGGCTACCCTCTGTGCTGAGGAAACGGCGCAGTGTGATCCGGCGCGCAAGCGGGTTGGAGATGATGCGCCGACTGTCGTCGATCGATCCACCCTGGCGCGTGCGTGACCGCTACCGGCATTTAAGCCCGAAAGCGCGAGGTTGAATTGATCGTCTATGATCCGCATGCGCCGGACGGATGGCAGATGTCAGAGAGCATGATCAGGCAGACCTTTGGTCCGCCTGCAGATACGTTCACATGCCCAAGGCGCACCATTTTCGTGTACAACCGGCCGACCGACACACTCGCTAAGTATGTGCAGAGTCGGTAACCAGCAGGTCGTCCAAACGCTTTTCGAAAGTGGCGCGGCTGAAACTTTGACTGCGTTGTACAGCATTCTCCATCAGGCGCACGCGCAACCGGGGATCCGTGATGACCTGCCAGCTGTAGTCTTTCAGGTCGCGCGTCATGCGCCAGAGAAAACCGCTCTCGCCGTGCTGCACGATCTCCGTCTGCCCGCCGCTGCCGATGACGATCGGCACACAACCAGAAGCCATTGCCTCGACCGTAGAGATTCCGAAGTGCTCTAATTTGATTGGCTCGGAGTCCTCATCCTCGCCGTACCCGCTGGCGTGCCAGTAAATAACGCTCTCACCATACATATCAGCCAGCTTATTAAAACCGACGTTGGTATGCACCACAATCGGGTAGCCTGCGCAACTGGCGCGAACCTGCTCCAGGTATTGTTCGTGCTCGATACCTCTGGCGACCTGCCCGACCAGGTGCAGTTCCCAGCCCGTCAGCCCGACATCAACCATCTCTTTGAATGCCTCGATCATCACGTGATGTTTTTTGTTGTGGCTGCCGGCAAAGAAACGCCCTACGCTGATAATCTGGTTTCGCTTGACGCGGGGTGCGAACCTGTGGATGGCGACCGGCGGGTAGACGACGACGCTCGTACGATTCCAGTAAATATTTATCCACTTGCGTGAAAATTCCGAAATAGCCCAGATACTGTTGTATGTGTCCAGGTCCTCGCGGAAATCCGGCTTCTTAGGAATTGAGTTCAGTCGCAGATTCCACTCTTTAAAGTATCGGGCAATGACCCGCTCCCGGATCGATAGCGTCATGTATCGGTTGATGACGAGACCGATGCTGCGGCGTAATCGCGAGGCGACATCCAACTGTATCCGCATAGGGAAGTAGACGACGAGCAGGTCGCTCGGCGCGTGCGCGGGCACAATGTCACCCTGAGAGGCGTTGATAAAGAGATCGTAGCCTGTGGTGATGTAACCGAGATCGCACGCAGGCTGGTCTGGGACTGTGTTGAATCTAATCGCGGAAAGATCGAGGTCGAACAGGTCTGCTAAAAGCTTTCTGTCAGCAGGCTGATGACTGATCACGGTGACGGCATGCTGTCGACTCAGGTGTTCGGCAATCGATAAGCTATAGCGTTCGCCGCCACCCAGGGTTGGCAGCCAGCGATTATAGATACCAACTCGCATGTTAGAGTGACTCCAGAAGATCAAAGCTGCTGAGAAGCAACTGCACGTGTAATGCTTCCGAGGCCGCCCACAATACGGTTAATCTCCGCCTGCAAACTCATCTCAAATTGCGCTTGCCCGAATGCAGCAACCCGCGCCTGCTGCCTCGCTCTGAACTGGTTTTGCATGCCCGCGTTATTCAGCATCCAGTCTACGGCCTCAGCCAGCGTCGCAGGCGTATTATCACTGACAAGCAGACCGGCGTCGCCTACGGCGTACCGCACGCCGGTGCTGCCGTACGCCACCACCGGGATGCTGAATGACATCGCCTCAACGACTGGCACACAGAATCCTTCGTGCTCGCTGGCGCAGACGAACACATTCGCAGCCGCGTAATACCCACCAAAGCCCTTAGCCAGCGACGGCGCACCGGCCAGAATAACCTTGTTCGAGAGTTCCAGACTCCAAGTCAACGACTCCAACTCGATCTGGTAGCCAGGAGTGTACAAGCTTAAACCAACCAGCAGCAGGCGCGCCCGGGGATTTACCAGGCGCTGGTAGTAGTTGAACGCCCGCACCAGTGCATCCTGCCGCTTATTTGGCGCGATACGCCCCACAAACAGCCAGTTGACGGCCGCGTTCGGCCGTGCGACATCAACCGGCGGGCCTCCCGCTTTCGGATAAAGAGCGACAATGTGCTGTCCTTCCGGGCTTGCAGCTGATGCCTGCAATCCTGCTGTATCGACACGCAAGGGCATGATGACACTATCCCGGAATCCCAGCGACCGCAACTCCGCGGCGTTGTACTCGGAGTCCGACCAGACGATCGGGGCATCGCGAAATCGGATGAGCTGCCGGCGGCCCGATTCAGCCAGGCCAGCCAGATGATCGTTGTATCCACGCAGATATGCGACTGGTGTGATGTTGTGATATACGAAGATCAGCCGGTCGAGGTATTTTAAAGCCGTCGGCGTTACCGCGGAATCAATGCCGTGATGGTAGATCAGCCAGTCGCCCTTGCCGAGCTTCAGCTTGCGATAATCTTCGCCGGCATCGGTCAGATTCGGATCGCGCCGCTGAGAATAGACCTGCGACTCAATCCCCCACGACCGCAGCGCTGTGCGGATAGCTGCCGCCTGATTGCCAATGGCATCGCCGGGTGTAAATGCGGGGGTCAATTGATGAATCGCCATCTGTCATCAGGAAGTGGGCAGGTTCTCCTGAGCCTGGACATCGCCGTCGGAATGGGTGGGACTCGCTCTCAGCTTATCGATTTCGACCTGTTGAGACTTGATGAGCGCCGCAGCGGTGCTGAGCACCTGGAGATTCAGCCGGTTGATGGCAGCCTGTTGCATGGCGAGACGATTGACGTAAAACAGGATGACCCCGTGCAACATGGCGCGCGCGCGTTGGATCAACGGCCGAACCGGCGATGGCTTCACTTCGCTGAGGATTATCTCCACGCTGCTGTAGCGAAGCGCATGGCTCAGGCTCTCACAGCGCCGCTCCAACTCCTCAATTGTCGGATGTGCGGAAGTGCCGGTTGCCAGTATCTCAAACTCTGCGTCAGGCAATCCGGATTGCTGGCGGCGCGCTTCAACCGCGGCTTGAAGGTGCGAGTCAATTGATTCAGGATCCATGATGATCAGGATAATACAACGCGACGCAATACAGTTGCTGTTGGAGCGAACGCCAACTCGCCTTGGGATTATAAACGCCGGATCAGCTTTAGACCATGACCCGTGTTACTGTACGTCTATAGGCGGAATCCTGTTATAAACATGCCTGGGCAGTCAGGTTAGCGCTGTATGACCACAGGAACGAAAGCGAAATGTGTTAGCAGGGCACTTGAGAGTTGGAAAGGCCCCAGATGTATAGTTGTACTCGAAGCATTACCCGCTTTGTCGATTGCCCGCAAGTGTGCGTACCATGAGCCATTCCCTGGCATTGAAGAGATACCAGTTGCAGTGGCCGCAACATTAACACTCGTATCTGGTATCGTGTCTGGGTTCTGATCCCAGACTACGGAGTACCCCTGCAACCCTGAGCCGATATCTTTGCCCCCAGTAGCCCAGTTGATGCGGATCGTCTGTGCAGGCTGCAATGTGCCTGTCACCGGTGATACAGAGAAACCGGATGGATTGTTCGGCAGCACATTATCAAGGAGTCCTGTATGGGCTGCGTTCTGATGAAACTGCGGCCAAGGTGCATACCCTTTATTGTGACCTCCCCATGCGTACAGCCTGCCATAGTTTGAACTAGTGGTGTCATTTATGGCTCCGGCCACGATAATGGCGTTCTTACCGGTGTTATCGATATCAGCAATAGCGGGGGCTATATCCAGTTGGGAGTATGCCCAATAGGTAGGGGTGCTGACATTCGGGTGCCCGGAGCACAAACTTCCAGTCTGTGGTCCATCTGTGTAATAAGTACCATCGCTGTATAGAATGGTCGTCTCGTAGTTTTGAGTCAGCACGACTTCAGCTTTGCCGTCGCCAACGACATCCGCGATGACCGGTGACGTACGGGCAGGAGACAGATAGTTAAACGGGTTGCAGAGCAGGGTCTTGAACAGCGGGGTTCCATCGTTACCGCGCCAGGCGTAAACATAACTACCATTGGTCGTATTCCTGTTGCCATTTGGTCCGAGGATGACAACGTCCAACTGACCGTCGCTGTTAAGATCACCGATTGCCGGAGATGACATGAGATAGCCGTCAGACGACTTTTGCCAGTTTAGCACCAGTCTCATATCCACACTGGATTGCGTAGGATCATAGTGCCACGAAGTGATATAGCGACCCTTGTTGTCAATATAATCACCTGTGCCAACGACAATGTCCAGAACGCCATCACCATTCAAATCAGCCACTGCCGGGCTGGAATAGATAACCTCATCAAAGAAGTGCCTGGCGAGCAGAGTGCCATCATAGCGAAGAATGTTGAGATATCCGCCCAGCGGACTACCATCCGGGTTGGAAATATCCGAACCGATAATGATCTCCAGTTTACCGTCACCGTCTAAATCAGCCAGCGATGCTGTTGAAAATACCGTGTCGAAATTGGCATATCCCTGGTTGTTGCAGTAATTGGCATTGTTATAGATATTCCAGATGGGTAGTCCGTTGTGATCGAGCACATAGATGCATTGATCCCAACTGCCGAATACCACTTCTGGCCAACCACTTCCATCTATGTCTGCGATAGCGGGCGTGGAATAGACGCCGCCTAAGCCTGCCTGAGGTTTCGTCGCAAAGTTCCATAACATGTTGCCATTAACGCCGTTGAACGCCATGACACCACCGCCGGTTGGGCACCCGGTAAACAACTCGCCGTATCCCACAACTACATCATTAACGCCATCGCCGTTAAGGTCTGCTACGCTGGGTCCCATACCAGGTGGCATCGGTAGAGCAGCTTCCCAGCGCACTGAACCGTCCGCATTGTAAACGTACACTCGCCCACCGCAGGTCAATGTGTTGCCAGTGCGCGTCTGGGTAGCCAGAACGATCTCTTTAGTGTTATGCGTTGTATCAACATTCGCTACTGTGATCTGTTGCGGTAGATAGGAATAGGGACGCCCGGCGCTCAAGTCCTTCGGAAAGTTCACCTGCGGCGTGGGCCAATTTCCCCAGTCAGCCTTTGCTGGTATGGTGTTCGCCAACAGCAGGAATACCATTACTGCCAACAAAATAACCGGGCGAACAATGTGTCTACTCATTATCATTATATTTACCGCTATCTGCCTCATCCTGCAATCGGGTAAATGGCGTAAAAGCAGAGCATGTCTGAATTAATATGAACTGCGGTTTTGCCAATTAGAGCCGCATCACGCCTATGCAAGCGTCGTATTGTCACATGGGATGAATCGGGATATGACATCAGAGTGCGTGAGGATCATCAGCAGCGACCGTTGAAGTCAAAGCTTTACCTGCCAGCGAAGGAGCAACTCGCGAAAACGCTCTGCGACGACGTCAGCCTGGAAGGCCTTTAGTCGCTCGTTTTGACCCATAATAATTGTAGAACGGAAGCGCTGATCCTCATTCAGTAAATGAAGAACTTCAGCCACATACTCATTCCGTTTCTGGGTGAACAACACCCCGGAGCTTCCAAGCGTGTACGGCACGCCTGTTGATCTATAAGCCACAACCGGCAAGCCGTAATGCATGCTCTCGATGATGGGGACACAGAATCCCTCATGCTCACTCATGCACACAAAAGCGTGAGCTGCCTGATACAACGCACCCAGGCCATCATCTGTGCCCACCTGACCTGCAAATGTGACATGGTGTGTTAACTCCAGCCGTTGCACCATTATGTCAAGTTGTAATTGATATACCGCAGCGTTTGACGAGTGCCCGACCAGTAGCAACCGTGTGTCGGGGTCAATGCATTTGTGATAATAGCGCATAAGATGCACCAGGTCGTGCTGGCACTTGTTAGGCGCGATGCGGCCGACGAATAGGAGTATGCGCCTGCCATCGAGGAGATCCCGACACATTTTTGCGGCTGACGGGGTGTCTGCACCCCGATCCAAGCGTGAAAAATCAACCAGATATGGGAGGACTTCTACATTGCGAAAGCCAACCTGCTCCAACTCAATCCGGTTGTAATCTGATGCGGCAACTACGTCCGGTAGATGTTGTAAACTGCGCAACTGGTTGCGCCCAGCTACCAACTCTTGTTCAAATTGTTGGTTGATGCCACGAAAAAAGTGTGCAGGAGTGATATTGTGGTAGTAGAGAACGACGCGATCAGCCAGGTTCTGTATAAATGAAGTGACCTGCGACCCTATCGAATAGTGATATATGAGGATGTTCTTGGGATTGCCTTTGTATGCGCGATAATCACGGCCGGCATGTGCATAACGTGGATCGATATAGCCCGCTAGGATAGTGCTCTTAATGCCCCAGCGCCGTAATAACTTCCATAATTCGTACGCATGGTTACCTATGGCATCACCATACACAAGCGCAGGCAAAATCTGATTGATCTCAAATGTCACTGGCAGAAATCCTCAAATACGCACTACAGCGGAATTGGCATTTACTTCAATCCACGCCAGTGATCTAAGGCTTGCTCAAAACGCGCCAGAATAGCTGCCGTGCTGTAGTTACTTCGCACGTAGGCTCGACCATAATTTCCCATCCGCTCAGCCAGCGTCCGGTTTGCGAGCATCAGGTCGAGCGTGGCCTCAAATTCATCATAATTGCCAAAGTACAAACCCCCTCCACTGCGCGTCACATGATACCGGGTCACAGCACAATCGCGGTGAACCAACACAGGCACACCGGCAAGCCATGACTCCATGATGACAATTGAGAATGATTCATTGACGGACGGCTGACACAACAGGCTCGCTGCCAAATAGGCATCTAACTTGTCTGTCCCCTGCTGAAAGCCAATTGACACGATATCGGGATGGTCAAACTTCATGAGATTCCCGCCGCCCATAAGCACCAGACGTAATGGGTCAATGTGTGTTTCTTTATAATGGATGAAGTAATTGACCAATAGCGGTACATTTTTAGAAGATTCCAAACGCCCGGAATAGAGCACGAAGGGCTCACGGATTCCGGTCGTCCGGCGGAATCTTTCGCCGTCTCCGGGCAATTCGCGCAGGCCAAAACCGACGATACGCGCTCCCGGGTGATCAAGGCTCAGCTTTTGCCGCGCCAACCGGTATTCCGGTTCCGTGTTGAACATGATGCCGCGGCAGGATCTCAGCATCAGTTGTGTTGGAACCAGATAAGCATAAGCCTCGTCATGCAGGCAAGGCCACAGGATCGTTCGAGACGGAGTTATTGCAGCCGCATAGTACGAGATACCAAATAGATAAGGAATGACAAAGATGAAGTCGAAAGAGCCCTGCTGTTGCGCAAGCGCCTGATATAACCTGGGACTATGCGCAGCTGAGTCAATCCACTCAAATTGCTCATCGACAGCCATTTTCTGCCCGGTCAATATAGCGCTATGCAGGGAATCGTATCGGCATCTCTGCCATGGGGAATGCACGGGAAAACGCTCAACTGTTACGCCATTGACAATGGAACGTCCCGGTGCAAGCGTGTTAGACCATGTGATGAGATCGGTTGAGCAAGTCGTAAAAACGCTGACGCTATAACCTGAGCTTATCAGGTCTTCTGCAAGGCAGCGCGCCAAGGTTTCTGCGCCTCCCAGGATTTTCTCGCCGTAGCGCGGTACTACAAATGCCAGCTTCATCCTAGCCATTCTTCGGCACCGTATTCTCCATATCCTTGACCAGCTCATTCAATATCTGCGTAACCCGCATGTTGAAGGCGACCTGCCTGCTCATTGCCATGTTCACGTAATAGATAGCAATGTTATGTAGCGCCATCCTGAGTCGCTGGATGATACGCCCCAGAACCGGAATATGGCAAGCGGTCAAGGATAACAACACCATCGTTTTGTCTTGCATGACGTTTGCTTCATACAGCGCGTCATAAAGCGGGGCTGAAAACCGCGTTCCCTCCGGTATCCCATACTGCCCGCGTGCCAGCGCATCGAAGTCCAGACCCGCTTCTTCCGCACGAGCACGCCTGATGCGGATATTTTCACGGATTCTTGCCATGATCTCGTCGACATCTACATGCGGATCCCGGATGTCGATCACATCAGCGCTGCCTTGTGATGAATGGTCTTCAAATGACGTCATCAGTTCCTGTCCTTGGGTGAATCTCGTTCTACGACTTCTGCCAGGCGGCGAATCTGATCCGATAGTTCATTATCATCATCAAGAAGCGCCTGGTTCAGTTGCATCATCCGCGCTATCGTCTGGTACATTGTTCTAAACATCTCCATCGATTGCTGGTTGAACCGCCGTTGTTGTTCGACCACATAGTGAACTGCCCAACGGGCTGCCATCCCATACCAGGCGGTGCGGAACGCGACGAGCAGCGCGCCCAATACTGGTATAGATGATTTGAACTGCATTTCCTGCAGCGCAGATGATCGTTCAAGCGCACGCACGTCAGCTTCAGACGGCAACGGCGCTAGAGGCATGGTCGCAAATGGCATAGAATTCAGACTGGCGCGGTTTAGTGCCTTCACCCGAGCAAGCAGAAGGTTTTTCGCAACAAAGTCCCACCCATTACCATCAACCTGCATGATGTCTTGATTACCGTAGAGTCGCTCGCGTTTGCGCTGGAGCACGTGCATCCGGCTGACATTCACCAGATACGCGCGCGCACGCGCAATAGCATCGTCAGTGGATAACGTTGTGTCACATTGAGCGGACTCAGCCACAACAAAATCATAAAGCTGGGCGGCTGGCCAGTGTTTCAACACAAAACCCGTTCTTGCCCTATGGAAGGACAGGTGTTGTTCGTAACTGCCAGCAACAAATGATGAACTCTCAAGATGAATGAGCATCGCTGCAGGTTCATACTGTACCGACAGTCCGGCTGCCCGGGCGCGAAAACACCAGTCAATATCCTCATAATAGGCGATGCTCAATCCCTCATCCAGTTCACCGACAATATTCAGGGCGGAGCGAGTGATCGCGATTGCTGCGCCAGTGACAAATTCAACATCTCGCGGCGCATCCCACTGCCCATTATCGTGCTCTCTATATCCGTAATGACGCGCCAGTGCGGATGGCCGCTCCAGGTATCCTCCTGCGTGCTGGATTGTGCCGTCGGGGTAAAGAATTTTGCAGCCAATAATACAAGGTCCAGGTTTTCGGGTGGTGCCTGCGACCAGTGCCTGCAACCAACCCGGGCTAACGACGGTGTCCTGGTTCAGTAAAATGAGCATCTCGCCAACGGCAGCACGCATTCCGATATTGTTGCCGGCAGCAAAGCCCAGATTATGTTTATTGCGGATCAATTTCGCTTGCGGATATCGTGCCGCAACAAAATCAGCAGAACCGTCAGTCGACCCGTTATCTACTACGATTACTTCAAAGGACGGTGAATCCTGGCTGAATACTGCTGTCAGGCAGGCATCCAGATAGTGCATGCCTTGCCAGGTAAGAATGATGATTGAGGCTTGCGTCACTGCAGGTTACGGCCTTTACCCATAATGTAGCACGCCCCGTAGCGCATCACAGACACGAAGCCACCACAGTCGTAGTTATGGGCTATCCGGGCAAGTATATATGATAACTGGTTACGATATTGCAGCATCGGACGAGGCAATGCTACGTTACCGTTCGTCGTGATGGCAGAATCCAAACCCGCTGAAGTTTGGGATGGCGCTGAGTGTAATGCTCGAAGCGGTTTGGATACACACGCTGCCTGGATCATCATTTCCGCATACTCCCTGATCTGATCGGGGCTTTCTGTGGCGGCCATTATAAAGTCATAATCGGGAGACGGTGCGCTCCGCATGTAATCTTTTTCATTTGCCCATACAAAAATAGGTGCCTCTCAGATGATAAATCAGGTCCATCAGCAATGGTATAGATCACTGACATTATCAGCGAGATGGCAATGACAATTAAAATCCAATGGCTGGATAACTTACCCAATACAATGCGTGTTCTGTTAAGCATACGAAGCAGCTTTTCATTCTTCGTCAACGAACTCACTGGTACGTGCGCGCCGGCGCAAATCGCGCCTGATATTCATGGCGATGAACAAAACACTCATCGCCAGGCTGACCGACGTCAGCAGCAGCCCCAGCTTAAACGACAGCGGATCATGGAAGTATGTCACCTTGTTGTCACCCGGCTCCAGCTCTACTGCGCTGAAGGCATAATTAGAGGTTGTTTGCGAAATGTGATATAACATAACGCATGCCAAAGCGAAAGCCTTATCCAACCGATCTGACGGATGAACAGTGGACAAAGCTGAAACCGCATCATAGCCACGCGATCCGGCC
>JAMCQN010000096.1 GCA_023382055.1 Chloroflexota bacterium | reverse complement strand
AGCATGGTTTGAGTCTCAACATCGGCCTCAAAGCGTTTATGCAGGCGGTCTGATGAATTGTGACCAAGCCTCAATTAACCCCGAATCCGTGTAATCTGTGACATCCGTGGTTTGCCTCAGCTAAAGCCTCAGCGTCCAGCGCGACCGCTGCGACCCGCCCTTCGGCAAGCGGTGCTAAGATGCGGTTGTCAACCCGGCGGGATAATAAGAAGCAGCCACAACAGGGAGCCTGAACAGCCATGAATGATGAACCCGTGCGCGGGCATATCCCGCTGGAGCCGTTGGAGCGGTTGCTGCTGGCGATCGAGGCCAGCGGGCGCGCCGTTCTGCCCGGCGCCAGCCGCGCCCTTTTGCAGTCCATCGTGGATGCGGCGGCGCGCATCTTCGGCGCGGCAGCCGCCTCGATCGCCCTGGTGGACGAGGAGCGCCAGGAACTGGAGTTCAAAGTCTCGTATGGCGCGGGCAACGAGAGCGTCGTCGGAAGGTGCATCCCGGTGGACAGCGGCATCGCCGGCTATGTCGTCATGACCGCCCAGCCCATGGCGATCTCCGACGTGAAGCAGGATGCGCGCTTCAATCAATCGTTCGCACAGAGCACGGGCTATGTGCCGCGCTCGATCCTGGCCGCGCCGCTGTTCTCCGGCGACCGCGTGCTGGGCGTCATGGAGGTGCTTGATAAAATCGACGCCTCCTCGTTCGGCATCCGCGACATCGAGCTGCTGGAGATGTTTGCGCGGCAGGCGGCCATCGCCATCGATCAGTCGCAGCAGGTGGAGCGCCTCGATGAAGCTTTGATCGCAGGATTGCAACAGGCCGCCGCAACCGGGGAGGTTCGGCTGGATGCGGTGACGCATGCGCTGGGAGAAGACGGCGACGCGGCGCGCCGGCAGGATATGCTTGCGCTGGCCGGCCTGTTCTACGACATCAGCGCGTTGGGCGACGCGGAACGCCGCGCCTGCATCCGCGTCCTGGAGACATTCCGCGAATACGCGCGCGCAACGACAAACCTGTTATGAGACAGTCGCATACGAGAGTCTATCGTCATGACTGAACACACGGAACGACCCGCGTGGTCGTCACAATTCAGCGCCGATGCGCTGCGCGAGATGAGCGCCTATGGGCCGATCGGGGCGATCACGCGCGAGTGGGCCTGGGGCGGCAGCGCGGGCCAGGGCGTGCGCGTGGCGGTGGTTGACAGCGGCGTTGAGCACGACCATCCCGCGCTGGGCGATTGCGTGCGCGGCGGCGCGATTGTCGAATACAGCGCGCTGGCAAAGGACAAGGCGCGCAACGTCGAAGACCCGCGGCCGGTCGATCTGTTCGGGCACGGCACGGCGTGCGCGGGCATCATCCATGCCATCGCCCCTGCCGCCGAGATCTACAGCGTGCGCGTGCTGGGCAGGGACGCCACAGGGCGGGCGCTGCAATTCGCAGCCGGGTTGCGCTGGGCGATCCAGAACGACATGCACATCGCCAACCTCAGCCTGAGCACGTCGCGGGCGGAGTATTTCGGGTTATTTCACGAGCTGGCCGATGAGGCCTATTTTCAGAATGTCACGCTGGTGTCGGCAGTGAATAACATCCTGGCGCCCAGCTATCCATCGCTGTATTCGTCGGTGATATCAGTAGCCGCCCACGAAGGCAAGGACCCTTTCACCTTCTATTACAACGACCGGCCGCCGGTGGAATTCGGCGCGCCCGGCATGGACATCCGCGTGCCCTGGATCAACGGGCAATACAGCCTGAACACAGGCAACAGTATCGCCGCGCCGCATATCGCCGGCCTGGTGGCGCTCATCAGATCCAAACACCCCGAACTCACGCCGTTTCAGATCAAGACCGTGCTGTTCGCCTGCGCCTCCAACACTCGCCATCTGCGCTGAGCGGGCCTCGTATTATGACAAGAGCCTGAATGGTGTCTGACTTCACGCAGAAGTCAGATATCTTCTGACGGATCCAGGCGCACGCATAGACAACGTGTGATTGCTAACCCATAAATCATGCCAAACGTCACTTGGGCAGGCCTTGAAAGTCGCTATAAATGAGCCAGCGAGGTGTTACCTGTCAGCAGTTGCAGAACCGTCGAAACTGCAAAGTACTTGTTGTCGCGTGATCAGCCCCATCTCCAAACGTGTCAGGGAGGCATTCTCTGGCCGCGGTGGCAGGTACTGATTAAGCGCGCACGATCACCGGAGAATGGACAATGAGTGACAAGGACTTTGAAAGAAGACGTAAGGTACTCGCGGTCTTTGATGTCCCGATACATACCAGCGCGCAGAACGTGGAGCGTGTCTTTGCAGCCGGGTTGCCGGTCCTGTTGTCTTTTGAAGTGCCCGTGTGCGAGCATTGCCACTCGCTGATTCCGGCGCTGGAAGACCTGGCGCGTGCGTACGTCGGACGCGCGCTGATCGTGCGCATCGATAACACTGAAGAAGGCGAGCTGGCGGCGCGTTATCGCATTGCACGCGTCCCTACGCTGATTTTCTGGCGCGACGAACGGGAAGTAACGCGCATCGAAGGGGCGGTCAGCGTCTCCAACGTGCGCAACCATCTGGAGTACCTGCTGGGCAACGGCCTACAGCCGCCGGCTGTCAGCGGCCCCAGTATGCTGCTGTCCGCTGCAGCCGGCGCCAGCGCAGCTACACTGCCCAACTCGGCCAAGAACGGCGAGCCGGTGGTGGCGACGGACGCCTCGTTTGCAACGATGGTGATGCAATCGCCCCTGCCGACGCTGGTGGATTTCTGGGCGCCGTGGTGCGGGCCATGCCGCATGGTCTCGCCGATCGTTGAGGAATTGGGTCGCGAGTACGCCGGCCGCCTGCGCGTCGCCAAGGTCAACACGGACGAGAATCCGGAATGGGCCGGGCGGCTTGGCATCATGGGCATCCCCACGCTCATCTTCTTCAAACGCGGGCGCGAAGTCGACCGCGTCGTCGGCGCGGCATCCAAGGCCGCGCTGCGCAGCCACATCGAACGCCTGCTGGCCTGATACACAGATATGTCAGACTTGTCCAACAAGTCTGACATATCGATTCAGGACAACGTTTGGTTCACCACAAGTTGCATGGATGACACGGATGGATTGATCGAAATTCTGCCGGGCCAGCCCCCATGCTGCTTGGCGATGAGCCTCGATAAACCTCACGGGTCTAGCAGACCCGTGAGGTTTTGTTTACAACCAGTCGCGTTCATTCGCGGATGTGCCGCCAGGGCTGGCACACAGGCCAGCCCCTACGTCCTGGATACGTACGGGCAGACCCGTGTGTCTGCCCCGTGGGCGCGCGCACAGGCGCGCCCGTACGTCATTGGCTAATGCGTCTGCCCTCTATCCATGCGACGTACGGGCAGACCCGTGTGTCTGACGATCAAATCCCAACATCCTCTGAAGCGTGCCATAATCGAACGGTACGATTCAAGCAACGAACACGAAAGGCGCATAACCATGAATACTGAACCACGCGCAACGGCGCGCACGATACGCGCGGCGGTGACGGCAAACGGTTTGCCCCCGGTCGAGGCCATGATCGACGCCATTCGCAGGCGCTTCAAGCGCAGCGGCGAATGGGTGACGCTTCTGGCGGTGTGCCCCAACTCCGAAGCGGTATTGAAGGCGGCGCTGGAGGCTGCGCGCGATGGTCGCGCACCCATGCTGTTTGCCGCGACATTGAACCAGGTCGATCTTGATGCGGGTTATACGGGCTGGCGGCAGCGCG
Organism: Chloroflexota bacterium; assembly: GCA_023382055.1. Taxonomy (GTDB): domain Bacteria; phylum Chloroflexota; class Anaerolineae; order J036; family Brachytrichaceae; genus CAIXPS01. Next base: position 2,427 of record JAMCQN010000096.1, on the reverse strand, counting down.
ACTTTGTGGACCTGGTGCGCTCGTACAGCCGCGAGATCGGTTTTGCAGGGACGGCGGTGTGTTGTCTCGATCACGGCGGGCCGTGGCTGAAAGACCGCCAGCGCAGCGAAGGTTACTCCTACGAGGCGGCGATGGACGGCGTGAAGGCATCGCTGGTCGCCTGCATCGACGCCGGTTACGAATTGCTGCACGTGGACCCGACCGTCGATGTGCGCCTGGGGCCGGGCGAAATCATCGATATTCATGACGTGGCGCGGCGGACGCTCGAACTGATCGATCATGCCGAACGCCACCGCCGCGCGCGCGGGCTGCCGCGCATCAGCTACGAGGTCGGCACCGAGGAAGTGCACGGCGGGCTGGCGAACATGGATAACTTCCGCACGCTGCTGGATGAGTTGAAAGCCGGCCTGCTCCGCCTGGGCTACGCCAATGTCTGGCCGATCTTCGTGGTCGGCAAAGTGGGTACCGACCTGCATACCAGCGAGTTCGATGCCGGCGTGGCGCGCACGCTGGCGGAGGCGGCGGCGCCTTATGGCTCGGTCATCAAGGGCCACTATTCCGACAACGTCAGCAACCCCGAAGCCTACCCCCTGGCGCACATGGGCGGCGCGAACGTGGGGCCTGAGTTCACCGAGATCGAATACGAGACGCTGAGCGCGCTCGAACAGCAGGAGGGCGCACTATTGGCCGCTGGCGCAGCGCCGTCGCGCATTGGCGCGGTGCTGGAGCAGGCGGTGGAACGCAGCGGGCGCTGGACGAAATGGCTGCTGCCGGATGAGGCGGGGCGCACGTTTGCCGAGATCGATCCGCAGCGGCGCGCCTGGCTGACGCGCACCGGCTGCCGTTATATCTGGACCGACCCGCAGGTTCTGGCCGCGCGCCGGACGCTCTACGCCAATCTGGCGGCGCGCGGCATCGACGGCGAACGCGCTGTGATCGACGCCATCGCGCAGCGCATTGCGGGTTACTTTAGGGCGTTTAACTTGCTCGGCGCCGACGAGTTCTTGGCGCAGGAATTGGCGTAGAGCCTCGGTGTCAGATGCGTACGGGCAGACCTGTGTGTCTGCCCATCGGGCGACGAACAAGACGTACGGGCAGACCTGTGTGTCTGCCCCGTGGGCGCGCCCGTATGTCCCGGCGACAAATGCGTACAGGCAGACCAATGTGTCTGCCCCAGGCGCGCCCGTACGTTCCGGCGACAAATGCGTACGGGCAGGCCTGTGTGCCTGCCCTCTGCGCCAGCCCGCCGCAGCCTCAGCGGCGCGCTTAATACTGCCTGTACCACTGGTCGCTGACGACCGGAACCTGGTCAGCCAGCACGGCGTTCCACGGGCGCGCGTGCAGTTCCAGGATGTCGCCCAATTCCTGCATGCGCCGGCGTCCCTCGCCTCTCAGGAAGTCAATGCGCGCCTGCCCGCTGAGCGCCCCGGCCTCCTGCCACGCCGCGCGGCCCACCATGACGCCCGAAGCCCCAGCGATGGCGGCGACCTCGACCTGGCGTTTGAAGATGTCATACGGGGCCGCCGCGGAGAGCAACACCCACGGCACGGCGCTGGCCTTGCTCAGGCGCCGGCAGGCGTCCAGCCACTTCTGCTCGTCAGGCGCTACGGCATAATCGACCGGGAATTCGGCTTTTAAGATCGTGATGCCGGTGTTGCTGAGACGGCGCGCCGATTCGATGACCACCTGCTCGCGTTCGTCGGCCTGCAACTTCCTGCGGGCTGGATCAAGCGAGAACGAGAGCAACTCCAGGTACAGGGCGATGTCGTGGCGGGCGCACTCCCCGGCCACGCGGCGGATGAGATCCTCCTGCGTGCGCGCCGTGGCCGCGTCGGGATGATAGTACACCAGCAGCTTCACACCATCCCCGCCGGCGCGCTTGATCTTCTCAACGCTCCAGCCGTCCAATATCTCGGAGATGCGCGCCGTAGACGAGCCCTTATATCCGGTCTCGTCAAGGGTGATGATCAAACCGGTCTGGCCGGGCAGCGCGCTACTCACGACGCTCTGCGCCACGCCGTAAACGGGGTCGAGCAGCACGGCGCTGGTCAGCGGCGCCAGCGCGGCCACCACCTGGCGCTTGAACGCCACCAGTTCATCGGATGTGACTGTTTCCGGCGCATCCGGACGCAGCATCGCGCGCAGGTTATTGCGATGATCCAGCGCCAGAATCACGAACGCGCCGCGCGGCGTCGAGGCGGCCTGTAGTCCACGCCATGTGCCAAGTGTCAGCATGATATCTCCTATGCGTTAAGCTCCTGCCTGGTGCGCGCAGGGCTGTCCAGTGTACCCAATCTAGCAGAGGGTTGGTCATAAATCGAAGGCCGCGCCCAGGCACAGCCTAAACGCGGCCGCCGCCATATCATTGAGGTTGCTACACATCAGAGTATGGAGGCACCCTCATGATAGCGCAGCGGTCGCTCTTGG
>JAMCQN010000174.1 GCA_023382055.1 Chloroflexota bacterium | reverse complement strand
TGTCTCGCACAGAAAAGGGCTGGCGCACAGGCCAGCCCCTACACCTTGATATCTTCACGTACGGGCAGACCGGTGTGTCTGTCTCGCACAGAAAAGGGCTGGCGCACAGGCCAGTTCCTACGCCTTGATATCTTCACGTACGGGCAGACCGGTGTGTCTGCCTCGCACAGAAAAGGGCTGGCGCACAGGCCAGCCCCTACGCCTTGATGTCTTCACGTACGGGCAGACCGGTGTGTCTGCCTCGCACAGAAAATGGCTGGCGCACAGGCCGGCCCCTACGCCTTGATGTCTTCACGTACGGGCAGACCGATGTGTCTGCCTCGCACAGAAATGGGCTGGCACACGGGCCAGCCCTTACGCCTTGATGTCTTCACGTACGGGCAGACCGGTGTGTCTGCCTCGCACAGAAAAGGGCTGGCGCACAGGCCAGCCCCTACGCCTTGATGTCTTCACATACGGGCAGACCGATGTGTCTGCCCTGTGCAAGCAGAGGGCTGGCACACAGGCCAGCCCCTACGCCTTGATGTCTTCACGTACGGGCAGATCGGTGTGTCTGCCCTGTGCAAGCAGAGGGCTGGCGCACAGGCCAGCCCCTACGCCTTGATGTCTTCGCGTACGGGCAGACCGGTGTGTCTGCCCGATGACCGGCCCCTACGCGTTGAGACCGTTGCAGGCCGGCTCCGACGCGATTCTCATCAACTCGAAACGTTGCGATTGACGCGCCGCCAGGCGCCTTTCGCGGTGGCCTGCGCATTGGCGGCGGCGCCATTCACCCATACAAACGGCGCAGCCACTTTGTCGCTGATCTGGCGCGTGACGGTGTAGACCTGCCGGGTGAACTGCTGCGCCTTGGGGAAGTAACGCTTGAGCAACCCGCGCAGTTTGTGCATGCCGAAGACCATCGCGCCGAACAGAGCCAGGAAAACGATAGCGACGAACATCGTCTCGATGATCAGAAATATCAGTGCGATACTGGCGCCGGTTGACACGTTTGGTAATCCCTTGTTCTGAGTGTAATACATGATTGGAGATTAGAGATTGGAGATTGGATGGCGAACTGCAATCTCTAATCTCCAATCTCTAATCTCTAATCTCTTTCTGATACAGTTCAATCAGCACGCCGAAGGCGCTCCTGGGATGGATGAAGGTATACCGCGTGCCGTCGGCCTTCTGGCGCGGCTCCGGGTTGGTGAGTTCGATGCCGGCAGCCGTAAGTCGCGCGATGACGGCATCCAGATTTTCGACCTGTATCGCGACATGGTGCATGCCGGGGCCGTGTTTGGCCAGCCACTTGGCGACGCCCGTACTCTCGCTGGTGGGCTGTACCAGTTCGATCTCACTGTTGCCCAGCGGCAGAAAGGCCACCTTCGATTTCTCCTCCTGCACGTCTTCCACACGGTCGAGCGGCAGCCCCAGCACGTCGCGGTAAAATGCAATGGCGGCGTCCAGATCGGTGACGGCGATGGCGAGGTGGTTGAGGCTGGTGTTGCTGTTATCCATAAATGCTCATTCGATTCCGTTCGTGACATCAAACCCGGCAGGCGGCTTGCCATCTGTCAGGTTTCCGCTGGTGCTGGCTGTGCGCTAGACGCGGAAGTTCTCGCCGCTCCTGATCATGTCGCCGTTGTACATATCGTCGGTCACGTCGCTGCCGATGACCACGTTGCGGCACACTTTGTAATTGGGCGGGATGATGGTGTTCTTGCCGATCACGTTGATGCCGGTGGCGATGTTGAACTGGCGGTTCTCGGTGTAGTCCGTGCCGTAGCCGATGTGCGCGCCCGTGCCCACGATCACGCGCTTATCGAGGATGCTGCGGTCCACATAGGCCCCGCTCTCCACGACCGTATCGGTGAGCAGGATGGAGTAGCGCACCACCGCGCCGCGCGCCACGCGCACGCCGGGCGACAGCACCGAATATTCGACCGACCCCTCGATGACGCAGCCGTCGGTGATCAGGCTGTGGTTCACAGTCGCGCCGGTGCGGATGTTGACCGGCGGGCGCTCCTCAGAGCGCGTGTGGATGATCCATTCGCGGTCCAGCAGATCGAGCATCGGGTTTTCCTGCAACAGGTCCATATGGGCTTCCCAGTAGGCCTGCACGGTTCCGACATCGACCCAGTAGTCGCCGTAGGGAAATGCAAAGACGCGATAGCTGCTGTTAATCATCTTGGGGAAGATGTTGGTTCCGAAGTCGTGGATGGAGTTGGGGTCGCGGGCGTCCTCATTCAGCATGCGCACCAGCACATCGTGGTTGAACACATAGATACCCATCGAGGCCAGAAAGCCTTTAGGCTCCTTGGGCTTCTCCTCGAAGCTGACGACGCGGTGGCTGGCGTCGGTCTCCAGTATGCCGAAGCGAGTGGCCTCGTCGGGCGTCACGCGCAGCGTCGCCACGGTCACGTCGGCCTGTTTGGAATTGTGGAAGTCGATCAAGATGCTGTAGTTCATCTTGTAGATGTTGTCGCCCCCCAGGATCAGCACGTTGTCGGCGCGCGAGTTGCGCAGCACGTCGAGATTCTGGTAGATGGCATCGGCGGTTCCGGCGTACCAGTCGGCATCGGCGTCGGAGCCTTTCACGTACGGCTGCAGAATCTGCACGCCGCCGTTCAAGCGGTCCAGGTCCCAGGGCGCGCCGGTGCGGATATGATCCATCAGCGAGCGCGGCCGGTACTGCGTCAGGATGCCGACGTCGTAGATGCCGCTGTTGACGCAGTTGGACAGGGGGAAGTCAATGATGCGGTATTTACCAGCGAATGGAACCGCCGGCTTTGCGCGCTTATCGGCCAACACACTGAGCCGGCTCCCACGACCGCCAGCGAGGATCATTGCATAGGTACGCATGATTGTTCTCCACTACAGACTACAGAGCATCGATGGATTCCTGTTCTCTATACCTGCTATTTTAGCCATTCTGCGACAGATGCACCCAGACCCGACAACATCCCCCGCCGCACCGTCGGGGCGGGCAGCGCGTTGAGGAATGCAGCGCCGTAATTCTTGCTGATCAAGCGGCGATCCAGCACGACGATGACGCCGCGATCCGACTTCGAGCGGATCAAACGGCCGAAGCCCTGGCGGAAGCGCAGCACCGTTTCCGGCACGGAGTACTCGTTGAACGGGTTTTCGTACGTCTCGCTGCGCGCGGAAAAGATCGGGTCGGTAGGCACGTCGAAGGGCAGCTTGCAGATAGCCAGAGCGCTCAGCTTCTCGCCCTGGATGTCCACCCCCTCCCAGAAGCTGCGCGTGCCGAACAGCACGCCGCGCTCGGCGGCGCGGAATTGCTCCAGCATGATGCGGCGCGACGTGCCGTCGCCCTGCTCGTACACCACGATGCCTTCGCGCTGCAATTGCGGCGCGACGACTTTCGCGGTTGCGCGCAACTGGCTGTAGCTGGTGAAGAGCGCCATGCCGCGCCCCTGCGACGCGCGGAACAGCTCTACCAGCGCTCGCTCCACGTATTGCTGATAGCTGGGCTGGTTGGGTTCCGGCATGTCGCTGACCAGATAGAGCAGCGTGGAGTGGGGGTAATCGAATGGCGAACCGACCGCCAGCGTCATCGCATTGGATGCGTCGAGACGCTCCTGGATGTGATCGAACGTGGGCTGGCTGCGCGTGGCGGGGGTGGCGGTGCGTATGGTGGCTGACGTCAACACCACCGACTTCTTGGCGTCCCAGATGAACTGGCGCATCAACTGCCCGACATGCAGCGGCGCGGCGTTCAACGTGACGCGCTGGGAAGGGAAACTCGACCGGCGATTCGACCCGCCGCGATCCATGCGTTCGGCGGACATCTCGACCCAGTAGATGCTCTGGTCATTCGGCTTGCTGACGATGGCGTTCATCTGCTCGATGGCCTCGTCCAGGAAACGCCGCGCGCCGATCACGCGCGCCAGCAGCATATCCAGACTGTCGCCTTTTTCGCCAGCCATGTTCCCTGCGCCGCCAGTGTCGCTCAGTTCGTTCATTCCCATGCTCAGGTTGTGCAGATTGCGCGACAGCACGCTCAACTCGTTCAGCAATTTCTCGAAGACCAGTTCCACACGCGTCCAGCCCGGTTCGCCGCGGAACGAGCGCGTGACGCGGATGCGCTGCGAGTACTCGCGCGGTTCATTACCGCTCCGGTCGGACAGGAATTCCTGCAACTCGTCGAAGAATGCCACGCCCTCGCTCGCCGCGCGCCCCACCACGTCGGCGGACTGGCTGGTTAGCGTTTCGAGCGCGGCTCCCTGTGCCACCGGGAGTTGATTGTGCGCAAAGTTGCTGATCTCCACCAGCAGACCGCTGGCGCGCCGTCCGCTGGTGCTGATGAGTTCGCTCAATTGCCGCAGCAGTTCGTCGCGGTCGATCTTGTACGCCAGCGAATCCGTCGCGGCGCTCTCCAGGTGGTGGCCTTCGTCGATGACCAGGTAGTGGTATTCGGGCAGGGCGCGATTTTCCACCGCGATATCCGCCAGCAGCAACGCATGGTTGACGATCACGACATGGGCGCTCTCCGCCATGCGGCGCGCCTGATGAAAGTAGCAGTCAGTGGCGCTGCAGGTGTTGAGGTTGCAGGCCGGGTTCTGCGCCGACATGCGGGCAAACGCCGCGCGCTCGCCGGGGGCGGGAATAAACAGTTCGTCGCCGTCGCCGGTGAGCGTGTTGGGCAACCAGATCAGGATTTTGGTGAGCAGGCGCACCTCGTCCTGCGTTTTGGGGCCGGCGCGGCGCAAGTCGTTCAGGCGCAGGGGGCACAGGTAGCGGCTCTTGCCCTTCATCACCGCAGCGCGCGTGTCCGACAGGCCCAGCGCCTCGACGATAGCCGGGACGTCCTTCTCGGCAAGCTGCTCCTGCAGGTTGATCGTGTTGGTGCTGACCACCACGCGCTCGCCATTCTGCTGCGCCCACAGGATGGCCGGGATGAGATAGGCGACGCTCTTGCCCGTGCCGGTACCCGCTTCGATCAATGCGTGACCGGCTTCGTTGAAGGCGGTGACCACCGTGCGCAGCATCTCCACCTGCTGCGGGCGCATTTCGTATCCCTCAAACCGTTGCGCAAACGGGCCGTCGGAATCGAGCAGATGCGCCACCTTCTCCTCGTCCAGCGGCGTGGGCTCGTCAACCGACTTGAGCGGGCGGGCTTCGGCGCGCGCTTTCAGTGCGGCGCGCCGTGCGACGGCGCTCTGGCCGGTCTTGCTGCGTTGGAGCCTGGCGCCCAGGTTGGTGGTGAACACACCGCGCGCCTGCGTCTCCAGCGCATCCTGCCAGAAATCGGCCAGCGTCCAGCCGCTGCGCTTTGCGTGCTGGGTGATCTCCTCCAGTACGTCGCGCGGCAACTCCACGGCGCGCTCAAACAACTTCAGGTAAAGCTGATGCGTGGTGTAGGCGTCGTTCAGGGCGCGGTGGGCGTCGGTCAATTCAATGCCGAGTTCGTTTGCCAGCGCGCTGAGCGAGTATTGCCCGGCGTGCGGGATCAGGATGCCGGCCAGTTCGAAGGTGTCGATGGTGGGATTGGCAGCCAGCATGCGCTGGCGGCGCATGAAGCTCACGTCAAACATGACGTTGTGGCCGACGATGGGCAGGTTGCCGATGACGCGCTGCGCCTCGCTCAACCCGCGATATAGCGGGATGCCGCTTTCGCGCACCATGGCATTGGTGATGCCGGTCAATTCCTCGATTTTGGGCGGAATCTCGCGGCCGGGGTTAATCAGGCTGCTCCAGTCTTCGACGATCTCGTCCCCGCGGAAGCGCACGATGCCGATTTCTATAATTGCATCGCGTTCGGGGTCAAGTCCGGTTGTTTCCAGGTCGAGTGAGACAAATGTTCGCATTGCTGGCATGATTTTACAACGTGCGGGCATCTGCCGAGGCATCCACCGAATGAATTCGGCGTCCGACACACGCTGCGCGGAAACCGGCCAAGGCCGGTTGTGAACGCGGCCCATGTTGAACGCGCCTCGGCGCGTTTGACGTGTCAGCCGTGAATTCATTCACGGGCGATTCAAGCCACCGAATGAATTCGGCGTCCGACACACGCTGCGCGGAAACCGGCCAAGGCCGGTTGTGAACGCGGCCCATGTTGAACGCGCCTCGGCGCGTTTGACGTGTCAGCCGTGAATTCATTCACGGGCGATTCAAGCCGCCGAATGAATTCGGCGTCCGACACACGCTGCGCGGA
>JAMCQN010000158.1 GCA_023382055.1 Chloroflexota bacterium | reverse complement strand
CCGGTTGACGCCCAACTCTTGCGCAATCTTGCGTGATCCATAAAATGGGTACTGCGTGTACAGTTCATCGATGCGGTGCTTGATGGCTACCTCGGCGGCACTGACTGGCACCGGCACGTAATACAGGGCTCGTGCGGTTGAGACTCAGCAATTCGGCCTGGGTAAAACGCGCCTTCATCTCATCCAGCGTTGCGCCGGGCGGGTAGACGGTGGCATAGAGGGTCGCCTGAGTCTTGATTTCGGCGCGCTCGCGTGTGGCGGCGAACGCGCGCCAGATCAGGTCGCACACCGGCCGACCCTGCATCTGGCCGGCGATGTCCCATAGCGCCGTCTCGACGGCGCCGATGGCGGCGATCGTTACGCCGCGCCGGCCGAACAGCCCGGTGCGCGCGTACATCTTCTGCCATAACCGCTCCACCTGGCCGGGGTCCTCGCCGGCCAGCAGTTGCTGCAAGCCCCCTTCGCACTGGATGATGGCGTCGATCACCAGCGAGGGCGATTCGGCCTGCCCGAGGCCGCTGATGCCTTCATCGGTGTGCACGCGCACCACAGTAGCGGTCATTTTGCCCGGGTCGTTCAGCGCGATCGTCTCAATATGGCTTATTTTCATGAGAAACCCTCGGCTCCATGCGCCATGCGTTGATTTGTGTTCTAAACTATACCGTGTAGGTTGGTTTTCCGGAGGCGCTACATGTCAATACCCGACTACACGCGAAGCCCCGCCGTGCGCGCGGCGCATTATGCGGGGTCCTGGTATCCCGGCAACGCGGAGGTGTTGCGCCGCAGCATCGAGGGCTATCTGGCGCGCGTACACCCCGCAACCCTGCCAGGGCCGGCGCTGGCGCTCGTCAGCCCGCACCCCGGCCACCAGTTCGGCGGACTTGTCGCGGCGCAGGCTTTTACGCAGATTCGCGGCCAGCCCGTCAAACGCGTCGTGCTGATGGGCCCGCTGCACCGTCCCATCCGCGGCAGCGCGCTGGGCGAGTTTATGGTCCCGCGCGAGCGCAGCTACGCCACGCCGCTCGGACAAATCCCGCTGGATGTGGACTTCATCACCGCGTTGAGCCAGCGCGCGCCGCTCACCTTCGTACAGGGCGACCAGGAGCACTCGCTGGAGATCGAACTGCCCTTCCTGCAGGTGGCTGTGCCGTCGTTTGCGCTTGTTCCGATCATGATGGGCGCCGACATCGCCGACCGCGACACGCCGGCTGCGCTGGAGGTTCTGGCCGGCGCGTTGGTAGAACTGGCCGACCCGGACACGCTGTTCGTCGCCAGCACCGACCTCAGCCACCTGGACGATTACCGCAAGGTGGTGCAGGTGGATCACCGCATGATCGAGCTGGTCGAAGCCTTCGACATCCCGGCGCTGGTGAAGTCTCTGGCCTGGGGCGAGGTGTACGCCTGCGGGGCGACCGGGCTGGTAACCGCCCTGCGCGCAGCTCAACTGCGCGGCGCGACCGGCGCACGCGTGCTGTCCTATATGAACTCCGGCGATGTCACCGGCGACCGCACGCCCGGCGCCTACACCGTGGGGTACATGGCCGTCGCGGCGTACTGAGAGGAGCGAGGACGAAAGTAACCCCTCCGAGTTCTCAAAGAACTCGGAGGGGTTTTCCTTTTCGCTGCGCTCATCGGTGTGACAGACTGCACACCCGTTGCGGGTGAGATTGCCTTGCACCCAAATCATATTCGCGCACTTTCGTGCGGATTCGCGGATTCGTTTCAGTTGGCATAATACGCACATCCGGCAATAGACACACCTCGGTTCATCGCGTTATATCACAGCAGCGACCCGGTCGCGGTGGGCGATTGGGTCACACATGCGATCCGGTGAACCAATGAGGCTAACAACTACAACTCGTGCCCGTTCTTTCCGTAAATCCGCTCTGTACGCCGCCGTGATGATGGCCGGGCTGGGCTTGGCGTTGCTGAGCGCCGGATCCGCGTATGCGGCGACCATCACCGTTACGAATGGCTCAGACAGCGATCCCGGTTCGCTGCGCCAGGCCATGCTGGACGCCCGGCCCGGCGACACGATCATCTTCGATTCCAGCGCTTTCAGCACCGCCGTCACGATCAACCTGACCGGCGGGCAGATCGAGATCAGCAAATCCCTCACCATTGACGGCGCGCAGAATGCGGGTGTGGTCACGCCCACGCTGAGCGGCGTCACCTCGCATCGCATCTTCCAGATCGATGCCGGCGCGAATGTCGTGTTGAACCGGCTTAATATTACGAACGGCGACTGTTACCAGTGCGCCGGCGGCGGCGTCTATGTGGCAGCGCAGGGCAGCCTGACGATACGTAATGCGACATTCACAAGCAACAACGCGGACATCGCGGGAGGCGCGCTGGCGAACGAAGGCACAACGGATATCAGCAACAGTACGTTCAACGGCAATTATGCCCCATATGGCGGGGCTCTCCGCAATTCGAACCAGTTGAGCCTGGATAAGGTCATCATCACCGCCAATACGGCCGTCTACGACGGCGGTATCCGCAATGAGGGCATCCGCGACGGCGTCATCACGCAGACAGCCGTGCTAATGCTCGGCAACAGCGCCATCTATAGCAACTCAGCCTCGCAGTACGGCGGCGGCGTGCACAATATCTTCCCGGGCAACGCTGTAATCACCAACAGCACCTTCGTCAGCAACAGCGCGGCGATGAACGGCGGCGCGATCCAGAACGACATCAGCAGCACCCTCAGCATCGTCAATGCAACCGTGTATGCCAATAGCGCGGGCGGCGCGGGCGGCGGGGTCTACAACGAAGGATTTATAACGCTGACAAACAGCATCATCGCCGGCAGCATGGCAGGCGGCATGGCAGGCGGCAATTGCGCCTGGCAGAACCGGGCGCCCTATGACGCCGGCGGGAATCTGGAAGATGCTAAAAGCTGCGCCTTGAACGACACAGGGTTAACGCCTTCGAAGAGCGGGGTGAATCCGCTGCTGGGATCGCTACGGGTGAACGCGCCCAGCGCTATCCCGACGATGGCGCTGCTGAGCGGCAGCCCGGCGTTGAACGCCGGCAGCGATGCCGCCTGCCCGGCGACCGACGCGCGCGGCGTGAAGCGCGTGCAGGGTGCGCATTGCGACATCGGCGCGTACGAGGCGTTCGGCCACGCCGTGTTCATACCGTTTATTGAGTAGGGGCGAAGCACCGCAGGCGGGACCCAGGTCGTATAGAGCTTTGCAGCGGTGCTTCGCCCCTACCCTCTGCATGGGCGCGCCCGTTCATCCCTGCCGCGCGATGGTAACATTGCACGGTAGATGATAGTCTTTAACACGAACCCGCGCCGCGCGATCATCGCAGGCGCCGTCGTCATCGTCGCGCTGCTGATCGGGATTGCCGTTGCCGGCGCGCTGGCGATCAAGCTGCCCACCACCATCTTCACCCACATCCTCATTACCCTGATCCTGGTGATGCTGGGCGCGATGGCGTGGCTGGCTTACAACATGGTTGCGCTGGCGAATATCAGTTATGCGTTGGACCGCAACGCGTTCGTCATCCGCTGGGGCAGCGTGCGAGAGATCGTCCCCATGGGCGACGTTCAGCGCGTCATCGCGGCGTCTAATATCGCGGACGGCCTCAAGTACACCGGCGCGCCGCTGCCCGGCTGGTGGATCGGCCGCGGCTCACATCCCGCGCTGGGCGAAATCCGCTTCTGTTCAAATGCGCCGTTGAATCGGCAACTCATCGTCGTGACGCCCGACATGAACTACGCGATCTCACCCGCAGACATCGACAAATTCCTCGAAGCCTTTCGCGCCCGCTTCGATATGGGACCCACGCAGGCGGTGCAGGCGGCTCATCTGATGCCCCGCATCATGACCTGGCCATTCTGGGGCGACCGCCTGGCGCATACGCTGATCCTGATCGCCATCGGCCTGAACGCGGTTCTATTCGCCGTCGGTTTCGCGCGCTATCCTGCGCTACCGCCGCAGGTCGTGCTGCACTTTGACGCAACCGGAACGCCCGATCGTTTCGGGCCGTCCAACCAGGTATTCGGGCCGGCTATCATCGCCTTTGAGCTGTTCATCATCAACTTCCTCATCGCGCTGGGCGTTTACGCGCGCGGCGAGAAACTGGCCGCTTATCTGGCCTGGGGCGGCAGCGCCATCGTACAACTCCTCTTTCTTTTCGCCATGATCACCGTGGCATTTACGGCGTAACAGCATTTCTGAGACTCCCGGAATCTCAAGCTGAGCGAAGCTCAGCCAGATTCCGGGAGTCTCAGGGTGAGCCCCAAAGGCACATAATAATACGCCTAATTGGCAATTGCGCGATTGGCATGACTGGATTAGAATCCCAGCGGAGATAGGTGCAGCAATGATATTAATAACCGGACCGACAGGATGCATTGGCAAGGCAGTCGTCGAAAGATTAACCTCGTCGGGCCATCCGGTTAAATTGCTGTGGCACTGGGATCACGAGCACCTGGCCCCCAGGCGCGTGTCTATCGTCGGCGGCGATGTGCGGAATGTGAAGTCGCTGGTCGATGCGATGGAGGACGTGGACACCGTTATCCACCTGGCCTCGCAGCGGCGTGATAACGGCAATGATCGCGTCGAGGAAGTCAACGCCGCCGGCACGCGCAACGTGGTCGACGCCGCTAAACGGGCGCACGTGTCGCGCCTGATCAGCGTGAGCTGCCTCGGCGCAGAGGCGCGCTCGGCTTATCCCTACCTGCGCAGTATGGGCAAAGCCGAGGAAATCGTGCGTTCGAGCGGCGTGAACTTCACCGTGCTGAAGTCCGCTGCGGTGTATGGCGAGGGCGATTGGCTGACCTCATGGCTCAACGGCATCGCCGCCGGGATGCCGCTGGTTATGCCGCTGCCCCATTCGGGCGAAACCCGCCTGCAGCCGATCTGGGTAGGCGATCTGGCGGCCTGTATCGTGCGCTGTCTCGACACGCGTTCCACCTTCCGCCAGGTTGTGCCGATTGGCGGGCCACAGTCGCTCACGCTGGCCGATGTCGCGGCGATCACCCTGAACGCCACGCGCCGCAAACGTCGTTTCATTCGCATCCCCACCAGCATGACCCGCCAGATTGCCGGTTTCCTGGGCCATTTCCGGGGAGCGCTGACCGAAGCGGAACTGGACTCGCTCTCGTATAACCGCACGACCGAAATCGGCAGCGTGCATCGCATGTTCGGCTTCGCGCCCGCCAAGATGCCGACCAAATTAGCCCATCTCAGGCCGGATCGGGAGCTACCCCCGCTTCCGGTGCGTTTCCCGCAACAGACCGCCTTTGCGCGCTCGCGCTAAGCCGACAGTGGTTCGAAACCACGGGCTGATATAACTCAACGTAGCCGCGCGTTTTCGCGGCGAATGACGGCGAGGGCATTTCGTCATGTCCGCGAAAGCGGACATCCAGCGCGTCACACACCACCACCACGGGAATTGCACGCATCGGCATGGATTCCCCGCCTGCGAGGGGAATGACGGGTGACGATACATTGTCATTGCCGGGGATGAGCCTGCCTACGACCCTTGCGAAGGCTCGCAGCCTTCGCAAGGGTCGCGTGAGGGTAACGTGGTCATCTCCGGCGCGTCCAGGCAGCATTGCCGTAACGCGTCGCGCGCAATTCGTCGGCGCAACGCAATTCCGCATCCGACATGCCAGCCATGTTAAACGCGATATTCAATGTCTGGGCGAAGGCCTCTTGCCAGGCCCGAGCGGCCTCATCCCAACCCACGGTGCGCCCCAGCACTTCCGAGAGCGTCCCGGCGTGCGCGCGCACCAGTTCCGGTTCGGGCGCGCCTGACAAATAATGGCACACGCGCGCGATGTCGCCTGTCAGGGGCAGGCTGCCGTGCTGCAACACGCCGTCCACGCGCCGCCATTGCGCGCTGCCGACCAGCTTCTTGCCGCCGCCGATCACTTCGTAATCGCTGGGCGCCTCAAAACAGACCGGACTTTTAGCCTTGGCTTCCTTGGCTACCGCATCGGCGCTCGCGTCGCTGACGCCCATCAGCCTCAGCATGGCGATAATAGCGCCGGCGATGCGCCGGTACGAGGTCATGACGTCGCCCTCGGCAATCGGGTGCTGGATGGGCAGCGACATGCTGTAGGTCAATTCATCGGTGTGCAGGATCGCCAGGCCGCCGGTGGGACGCCGCACGACGTCAACGCCATCGCGCCCAGCATCACCAGGATCAGGGTAATGAGGATGTGGGTGAAGATGGTGGTGGGCAGCTTGATCGCCAGCGCGCCGG
>JAMCQN010000041.1 GCA_023382055.1 Chloroflexota bacterium | reverse complement strand
GCACCACACGCGCCACAGCCGCACCGTGCCGTCGTCGCTGCCCGACGCTACGGTCGCGCCATCGGGGCTGAATGCGACGCTGGTCACCTGATCGGTGTGGCCTTTGAGTGTGCGCAGGAGCGTGCCTGATTGAACAGACCACAGGCGCACGGTGCGGTCATTGCTGCCCGACACCAGTAGACTCGCGTCGGAGTTGAATGCCGCACTGCGCACCGGGGCGGTATGCCCCTCAAGGTCGCCCACGTCGTTTCCATCCGGTATACTCCACCCGCGAATCTTAAGACCCTGGTAACCAACACCGACGAGTGCCTTGCTATCCGGCGTCCAGAGGATCTGATTGACCGTTCGTTTGTCCCACTGCCCCAGTTCCTGCAGATGCGCGGTATTGCCCACGTTAATCACAACGGGGAGCGCCGTCGGCGCCGGCGTATCGGTTATCGACGGCGTCGGGCTGGGTTCCGCCCCAGCGGGTGTCGGTGTGGCGATCTCTGTGGCGGTCGATGTGACATCCGCCGCCTGCGCCGGCTCATTCGTGACCTGTGCCTGGGCAGTCACACTGGCCTTTATCACGGCTCGCACGGTTGGTACAGCGGGCGCTGCCGGAATTGCCAGTTGGCTGATAACGAATGCCCCGACGGCAAGGAGCAGCACACCGCACACGATGACGGCGGCGACCAGCAGGCGGTTCGAGACGGGTTCATTGCGCTGCGGGGATTGCTCGCCCATGCGCGCCGTTGTCGCATTCTTGCCGAACAGCGCCGCGCGAAACTGCGTGGCGCTCTGGAAACGATCGGAAGCCTTGAGTTCGAGCGCCTTCATCACCGCGCGTTCGGTAGACGGCGAAATGCCTTTCTTAATCTGGCGTAACGGGACAAGCGGAGCGCCCCCCAGCCGGTTCAGCGCCATGGGCGGGGACTGGCCGGTTAGCGCCTGGTACAACAGTCCGCCCAGCGAGTAGATATCACTGCGCTGGTCGGTTCCACCGGTGAACTGCTCCGGCGGGGCATAAGCCGGCGTGCCCATGCCATGCAGGAACGTCATCGTGGCGGAAGTCTTTTCGCCGTCGATGATCTTGACCAGGCCGAAGTCCACCAGGATGGCGCGGCCGTCCGGCTGGATGATGACGTTGTTTGGCTTGATGTCGCGGTGGAGCACGCCCTGGCCGTGGATATATTCGAGCACGCCCAGCAATTGCCCGGCGTAATCCAGTACCGTGGCTTCGGCCAGACCGGTCGTCCCGATCAATTTGCTCAGGCTCTGGCCTTTGATCAGATCCATGACGAGGTAGTAATTGCCCTGTTCCAGGAAGAAGTTGCTCACACGCGGCAGGTTGGGATGGCGCAGGTTGGCCAGGATGCTGGCTTCGCGCTGGAACTGTTCGGCTAAGTTGGCGAGCTGGCTGGTCTGAGCCGGGAGGAGCAATTCCTTGACTACGCAAGGGGCTTTCAAGCTGACATCGCGCGCTTGATAAACCGCGCCCATACCACCCTGGCCCATCACTGCCTCGATCGTGTAGCGGTCCTGAAGGATCTGACCGACCGTAAGCATGCCTTCCTCCTGCTGAATGGCACAATCTTACCTCAGAGGGTGCGCCGAAAACTCCGAGTTCCGAGTCGGGCAGACACACAGGTCTGCCTACAATTATCTGCAATGGAGGTCATCATGAAGATCAAGGAAATCCGTGTGGTGCGCGTCCGTTTCCCGAACCGCCAACCCACCGCCCCGCCCCGCCGCGAATCGTGGGGTGTATCCGCAGAAGTCGCCAACCCGATGTCCCGCTATCCGCACGTTAAGGCGCACCGCGGGATGTGGATGCCCAGATTCGACGGCGCCTATGTACAAGTGGTCGCCGAAGACGGCGCGTGGGGGTTGGGGCCATTGTGGCCCGCGCAACCGCTGACGCCGATCATCGAGCATTTCAACGAACAACTCGGCGGGCAGGATTGCATGGCTATCGAGCGCCTGGCCGATATGATGTTCCGCCTGACCAAACCTTATGGCACGGGCGGTCTGGTCTCCTATGCTATCAGCGGCGTCGATCTGGCGCTGTGGGACTTGAAAGGCAAACTATTGCAGCAACCGGTCTACAGCCTGCTGGGCGGCCCCGCGCGCGATAAGTTGTTCTGCTACTGCACCGGCAACGACGTGGACTGGTATCAGGAACTGGGTTTCCGCGCCTTCAAGCTGGCCTGTCCCTACGGCCCCGCCGACGGGCTGGACGGCCTGCGCCGGAATGAAGAATTCGTCGCACAGGCGCGCGCGACCATCGGCGACGCGTGCGACCTGATGCTGGATTGCTGGATGGCCTTCGACGTGGAGTACACCGTGCGGCTGGCCGAGACGTTACAACCGTATCGCCTGAAGTGGATCGAGGAATATCTGGTACCCGAAGATATGGAAGGGCATGTCGAGGTGCGCAGGCGCCTGCCGTGGCAAACCCTGGCGACCGGCGAGCACTGGTATACCCATTACCCATTCCAGTGGGCGATCCAGCACCGCGTGGTCGATATCCTGCAACCCGACATCATGTGGTGCGGCGGCGTATCGACTCTGCAGAAGATCGGCGCGGCAGCCGGCGCATCCGGAACGAGCGTGATCATCCACGGCGGTGGGAATAATGTGTACGGTCAGCACTTTACGTACGCATCGCCGGCGACGCCCTGGCTGGAGTGCTTCGTCGGCACACCGGTCGGCGTCCCGCTGGCGGAGAGCTGGGGCTTGCCCGGCCAGGCTGTGCCGAAGGACGGCTGGCTGATCCCTTCGGATGCCCCAGGCTTCGGGCTGGAGGTCAGCGAGAGCATGCTGGACGTGTAAAGAGAAGTCAGACTCCTGCGCGAACGTCCAGCCGCCTGAACCAGACGCACAGCGCCACCACCGCGACCAGCGCGGCGAACAGGCATGACAGGCCGAACGCGAGTATCAGCGCATGCGCCAGATTCTAAAAGGTCTGGCCGTAGCGCTGCGCGCATGCGGCGCTGTCGGCTAGGTTCGTCCAGGTGAACAGCGGGCCGGACGGATAGTGGGTTCATTGGTGTTCCTCTGGGTAATTGTAAGTCGTGGACCATGCGAAGGTCATGACCTTCGCATGGTTATATAGAGAGTTAACAAATGGGGATAGAATCCGCTTAGGCGCACAGGGGAATGTGCGGATGATCGTGATCGGGGGGGGGCGCAGGCAGATCAGTGGACCACTGCGAGGAAACTATGACAGTCCACAAACTTGCATGCCCGAAGTGCGGGCAAATCGACATGGTACAGAAGGTGAGTTCGGTTTATACGGCCGGCACGACAGCCGGGTGCGCGCGAGCTAAAGCTTCAGCATCCGGTGGAGCAATTGGTGATGGGAGATTGGAGTTAGCGTGAATAGACTCGAAACGGTATTGAAAGCGATTGTGCTGGGCGGGCTGGGGCTGATGTTCTACACCAAGATCAGCGACGGCACGCTCAACTTCTACATCAATCAGCGCTTCGCGTGGCTGTCGTTTGTGGCCGTGCTGATCCTGGCCGCGCTGGCGCTGACACTCGTCTATCGCCTGATCGAACGGCGCAACATCAACGGCGCTGCCGCCGCACAACCGCCGGAAGAGCACGAACATCATCACGACGGCGGCGACCACGAACACGACCACGGGCATAAGCACGGCCTTTCCTGGGGGACGGTGGCGATCATGTCGATCCCGCTGGTGCTGGGGTTGTTTGTGCCGGCGCGCCCGCTGGGCGCGAGCGCGGTCAACAGCCGCGGCATCGGCCTGACGGCGCCGCAGCATGCGGGCAGCGTCACACAGGCTCAGCGCGCCGTCACAGGCCCAAAGAATGTGCTGGACTGGCTGCGCGACTTCTCGAACAATCCCGACCCGCACGCGTTTGACGGCCAGGCCGTGGACGTGGTCGGTTTCGTGTATCGCGACCCGCGCAACGGGCCCGACCAGATCTGGGTGTCGCGGTTTGCGATCACCTGCTGCGTAGCAGACGCATCGGCAGTCGGCCTGCTGGTGCAGACGAGTGACGCCGCCAGCTTGAAGAACGATAGTTGGATACACGTAACCGGCAAGTTTCTGGCCGGCGAATTCGCCGGGCAGAAGGTGCCGGTGATCATGCCCGATAAGATCGAGCCGACGCAGCAGCCTGAGAATCCCTACCTTTATCCGTAAGGGCGAAGCATCGCTGCACAACTCTCCACAGGAACTTCAATGACGCTGCTTCGCCCCTACATTCGTCAATTATGCGAGCGCAAAGGCCACCGCCGCCTCGGCATGGATGCGCGTCGTATCGAACAACGGCGCACGGCAATCTTCGTCGTGCACCAGCAGGCCGATCTCGGTACAGCCCAGGATGATGCCCTGCGCCCCTCGCCCCACCAGCCGCTCCATGAATTCGATATAGCGCTGGCGCGAGTCCGCCCTGATCTGGCCCAGCACCAGTTCGTCGTAGATCACGCGGTGCACGACCTCGCACTCATCGGCGGAAGGGATCAGCACGCGCAGGCCGAACCGCTCGGTCAGGCGGCCGCGGTAGAAATCCTCTTCCATGGTAAAGCGCGTGCCCAGCAACCCCACCGTCGTCAGCCCCTGGGCGAGGATTTTCTCCGCGGTCGCGTCTGCGATGTGCAACAGCGGAATCGTCATCGCCTGCTCCATCGCGCCGGCCAGTTTGTGCATCGTGTTGGTGCACAGGACGGCGAAGTCTGCGCCGCCGCGTTCGAGCCGTTGCGCGGCGTCGATCATGCTGCGCGCAGCTTCATCCCAGCGCCCTTCATGCTGCAGCATCTCGATTTCGGCGAAATCGACCGAATACATGAGGCACTGTGCGGAGTGCAGACCGCCCAGTCGGGCATGCACCACCTCGTTGATGATGCGGTAGTACTCGACCGAGGATTCCCAGCTCATCCCGCCGATCAGGCCGATGGTTTTCATGTCCTATACCTTACTATGCTGAAATCGAAAGACGGGCTGATTGCTCAGCCCGTCTGAATCACCCCCCACAATGGGTAGGTTCTGGCTATATTGTGACGGGTTTCGCATCGCTTGTAAATACGTATAACTACGTAGTGTCACAGACATCCTCTGTTGGCTGCGTGGCGCAGAGCTGCGGATTAGCCCACTGCCTTGCCGATTTGCAGACCCGTCACGATCCAGCAACGATCAGCAGCATATCGGTGAGGAAAGCCAGGACGAAGCCGGACGCCAGACCGACGCCGGCGATCAACTTCGCGCCCGGGCGGCGATTCACGTGCAGCAACTCACCCAGCACGTAGATCAGCGCCCCTTCGGCCAGCGCCAGGAACAGCACGGACGTGGGCGTGGACACCACGCTGTAACCGATGACCGTGCCGAGGAAGGTGGGGCCTCCGCCGATGAGACCCATCAGACCGAGGAAGCCCCATGTAGGCTGTTGCCCCGCCAGCGGGCCGACGATGCCAAAGCCCTCGGTCGCGTTGTGCAGACCGAAGCCGATGATGAGCAACAGCGCCAGCGCAATTGCGCCGCTGCCGGCGGACTGGCCGATCGCCAGCCCCTCGGAGAAGTTGTGCAGCCCCAGGCCGATGGCGATCATCAGCGCCAGTCGCGCCGGCGGTATGGCCTGACCGGCCGCGCCGTTCGCCTTGACAAAGCGCTGCTCGAATGCGAGTAGCCCGAGCAACCCCACGCCAAAGCCAACCAGGAAGATAACCAGCAGCGTGAAGAACTCCGCATACGAAGCCTGACCGGCGCCGGCTTGCTTCAACGCAGCCTCGATTGGCTCAGCCAGGTTGCCAAAAATGTCGTAGAGGAGAAAGAGAATGATGCCGACCGACATCATGGAGAGGAAACTGCGCACCTTATCAGACATCACCTTGAGCTTCCCCATGGGCAACCCGATGTAAATCGTAAACCCGGCAATCGCGCCCAGCAACACCGTCTCTGCAAAGTTCATGCCAGCCTTCCCTCCATGTTCATCGATCCGTGCTTATCAGCCAAGTAAGTATATGCTAACCAGCGGAGATATGGTACACTTTTAGCACAGGCTTGTCAATACATATCCGGACAGTCGGCGATTCGCGGAGAAGATTCCTCCTCGCTGTGCTCGTCGGAATGACACTACCCTCAAATGCGGAACCATAACGCAGCGGGTGGGTATTTGTTTATAGAGGAGTGAGTGATGCAGAATCCGGTATCGCACGGCGCAGGGCATGCCAGGCCGACGGCGACCGTGGAAGATTATCTGGCGCTTTTGTTCGTGCTGGAACGCGACGGCCAACCGGCGCATGCCTCC
>JAMCQN010000088.1 GCA_023382055.1 Chloroflexota bacterium | reverse complement strand
AACGTATCTCTGCCGCAGGCATGCGTTGGTCTCGCCGCGGATTGGAGAATCTCCTACCCTTGCGCGCCGCTCTCATGTCCAACGCCTTCGATCATCTTTGGCGGGTCGCTTGCCCCCGCTAGCGAATACACCCAATCAAACTTTAAGATATTACCTCACTTTGCGTTCATTCGAACTCCTTGTACGCGGGACAGCCGCTGAACGGGTTGTACTGCGATCTGCCGGCGCAATACTCCAGCGTGCTGCCGGCCAACCTGCGCGGCGCGCTTCCGCCAAGCGGTTCGCCGGAGTTTGTCACGTCGATCAGCGTCAACAACAATCTGCTCTACCTGTGGACAATGAAACCGGACTTTGTGACGCCGTCCAATTCCACGTTGAGCGGGCCGACTAACCTGGCAGTGGGGTATTTCACTGCCAGCGCAACAACGGCGCCGCAGTTGAACAGCACCGAACAGGTGGACCTGGTCAACGACCGCCAGATGATGCAACTGCAATATCGCCATATCGGAAATGTCGAGTCATTGTGGGCGACGCACACGGTAGACAGCAGCGGCGTGAACGGCATCCGCTGGTACGAAGTTCGCGACCCGAACGGTTCGCCTTATATCTACCAGCAGGGCGCCTATCAACCCGACAGCAACTATCGATTCATGCCCAGTCTGGCGGTCGATAAGCTGGGGGACATAGCCGTGGGCTACAGCGTGTCCAGCGCGTCGATGTACCCCGCCATCCGCTACGCGGGCCGGCTGGCCGGCGACACGCTCAATACGCTGGGGCAGGGTGAGACGTCGTTAATCGAGGGCGCCGGTTCGCAGTACAACGGATACGGCCGCTGGGGCGACTATACCGCCATGACCGTCGACCCGACCGACGACTGCACCTTCTGGTACACCAACGAGTATTATGCAGTCACCGGCTCCAACTGGCAGACCTGCATCGGGTCATTCCGTTTCCCCGGTTGTACGGGCGCGACCAGTGTGGTGTCGGGCACGGTGACGGATGCCCTGCTCGGCACGCCGCTCAGCGCCACGCTCAGCATCAACGGATCTGCAGATGGGCCTGTCACGACCAATCCGGCAACGGGTTTTTACAGCGTGACACTTTCGCCGGGCGTCACTTACAACTTCAGCGTGACGGCGCAGGTAGGCGGTTATAACGTGACAACGGCGACGATCGGGCCGCTCAACGGCAATAGCACATACAACTTCACCCTCTACGCGGATACCGCTGTGTGCAACGCGCTGGGCTATGCCTTCGCCGGCGGTATCTCCGAGAACTTCGACAGCGCACCGACGCCCGCTTTGCCGCAGGCCTGGGCCACGTCTGTGGTGACCATGTCATCCAGCACCGACGTGACCCCCACCTGGTTCCTGAACCCGGGCACCAGATACCCCAGCGGGTATCCCTCCCACAGCAATCCCAACCTGGTGTTGTTCAACTCATACAGTTCGGATGCCGGCGATTCCGCTCGTTTATACCGCCGCAGCGCCACCGACATGACCAGCGTGAGCGACACCGACCTGACGCTGTGGATGTTTAACGATAGCGGCTATGCCAGCGACAACGACAACGTGCAGGTGCAGGTCTCAACCGACGGCGGAACGACCTGGGCTGATGTGGGCGCGCCGTTGAGTCGCCCGGACGCATCGACTGGATGGAACCAGTACACCATCAGCCTGGCGGCTTACAGCGGCGTCGCCCAATTGATGCTCGGTTTCCTGGGCAACAGCGCATGGGGCAACGACGTGCATCTGGATGACATCGCGCTGGGCAGCCCGCTGGGGTGCAGCCCGCTGGGTTTCCATACCCGCGCGTTCATCCCCATCGTCATGCATTGACCGGCGCTAGTGGATCTGGTCGAGGATCAGCTTGATCGCGCCCGCCCCGGCCAGCAACAGCACGACCCCGTTGAACATCCCCTGCGGGATGCGCGGCAGCAGCCATTTGCCGATGAACGCGCCGATGACGATGACGGGCAACATGGCCAGGTCGAAGACGAGCGTAGCCGAACTGACCATCGGCTTGGCGGGCAACACCAGGCTGAGGAAAGCGTAAATGGGCAGCTTGGTCAGGTTGAAAATGAAAAAGTACCAGGCCGACGTACCCATGAACTCGTTCTTCGGCAACCCCATGCCGGTCAGATAGATCGACATGATGGGACCGGCCGCATTGGACACCGCGGTGGAGAATCCGGCCAGCGTGCCGGTGGACACCAGGGCGGCCTTTGATGAAGGCACCAGTTTGTCCCCCCAGCGCGAACGCGCCAGGCTGACGACCAGCATCAGCAGCACCAGTACGCCGATAATGACGTTCAACCAGTCCACCGCGCCGCCCTGCACGCCGGTGTACCACAGCAACGCGGCGCCGACGGCGATGCCGATCATCACCCAGGGGATCAGCCCGCGCAGGTTGTCCCAGCGCGCGTGATGGCGATACCACAGCACCGCAAAGATATCGCCGGCGATCAATAGCGGCAACGTCGCGCCGACGGACAGGCGCCCCCCGAATACAACCGCCATCAGCGGGACAACGACGATACCGATGCCGGGAATACCGGTCTTGCTGACGCCGACAACGAATGCGGCCACCAGGCCGATGATCCACTGTTCAGGGGTAAGAATCATGTAGGTCGATTATTTCCTTTGTTTTTGCGAGTGCCTCAGTGTACACCGTTGCGCAATTTATGCAGCCGGCAGCAGGCGGCAGATTGAGTCGTCACCACGCGCGGAACGATTCGAACTGCCACATGTCCTGAACCGGCGGCAATGGTCGCCCATATCTCTCGAATAACTCATTGCGATTTTTGAGCGGATTCCAGTCCGTCTGGATGGACAGGCATGGACCCAGGTAGGGATTGGCCACCGCCAGCACCTCGTCGTAAGGAAGGTCGTCCGGGACGAGCACCCCCCAGCGCGGATTGCGGATCATCCACGCAATCGCCCCCAGCACCGAGGCGGCCACCTGCAGCGTCGTCGCGTTCTGGTGCGGAACCAGCCGGCGCGTCTCTTCGATGTCGAGTTGCGAGCCGACCCACCAGCCATTCAGGTCATGCCCCATCAGGAGCACGCCGAGTTCATCTTTCCCGCTGACGATTTCATCGCGCATGATGCGTTCGTTGTCCTGCTGATCGTAGTTGCGCATCTTCAACTCATGCAACGAAGCCATGGCGGCATCCGTGGGCAGGTAGGCATAATGCACCGTCGGGCGGTATATGGGGTTGCGATGATTGGCGTCCCAGACGGTCAGGTGATCGCTGATCGTAAACGACTCGCCGTGCCGCACGACCATGCCGATGATCTCGCCCATCGGCACCCACGAGCGCACGTAGGTATTGATGCCCATCTGCGCCAGGCAGATCTGGTTGCCCGGACCGTAGGAGTGCGTGTGCGCGAACTCGGGCAGGCGGCGCTCGTGCGTGCCCCAGCCCATCTCGGCCGGTCCGATGCCCTCTTCATAGAACCCCGCGACGGACCACGTATTGACGAATTCGTTGACTTCCTTGGGCCGGTTGCCGATCTGTGTGTCGCGTTCCGAGACATGGATCACTTTGGCGCCGGTGAACATGGCCAGTCGCGCGTAGTCATCATCATCCAGCGCGCGCTCCAGCATCGGACGGCGGTCGCCGCCCAGACCGCGCTCCAGCATGGCCAGGGTGATATCGCGCAGCGCCACCTTGGTCCAGTGGCTCACCAGGCCGGGGTTGGCACCGTGCTCCAGCACCGCTGTCGCACCCGGCTCCGACCATTTGCGGATGTGGTCGCGCAGCGCCATGTGCCGGACATACAGCGTGCGATCCACCGGCAGGTCGTTGGCGGTGAAATAGGGGTTCCACAATTCCACCGACGTGTTGATATACATGACGTTGTGGTCGTGACACCACTGCAGGATGTCGATAACCCCGATATTCCACGCCAGGTCGATCACCAGGTCGCCGGGCCCGACGTACAACCCCAGCAGATAAGCCAGGTCGTCCGGCGTGACGTGTTCCTGGGCATAGTGTGCGCCGGCGGCCAGGGTATCCGGTATGAACTCGCGGCGATCCTCGAAATCCATGATCGTCAGCCGCGTGAAATTCATATCAAGGTGGCGCAGCAATAAAGGCTGCAGACACTGCGACACGGCGCCGCAACCGATCACCAGAACTCGCCCGTTAAAGGGTATCTTCGTCATCTTGTTTCATGCCTCGCAACCAGAGATTGATTTTCGTATGTCCGCAATGGAAACGAACGAGAAAATGAGAACAGCTAAACTATACACAAGATGGCAACACTTCCCAAGCGGATCGACATTAAGATCGGAATGCAGGTGCAGATTGTGGAGAAGCACAACCAGCGCACCGGCGCGCTGACGACCGGCATCGTCGCGCGCATCCTCACCAGCAGCGCCACACACCCGCACGGAATCAAGGTCATGCTCAGCGACGGCAAGGTAGGGCGCGTTCAATCCATTGTCAACCCGGTATGAGTGGATTCCTCGCCGACGCCGATCTGAGCGCCAACCGCATTGAACTGGCGCGCCGGCGCGCCGTCCGGCGCGGTTACATCGACCTGACCAGCAGCAACCCGACCCACCAGGGGTTGCTGTTCCCGCCGGACATTCTGCGCGCCGCGGCGGATACCTACTGGCCTGCGCGACGCTACGACCCCGACCCGCACGGATTGCCGCCGGCGCGAGGCGCCATCGCGGACTACTACGCCCGGCGCGCGCGCCCCCTGCAGATCGGCACAGAGGATATCTACATCACCGCCAGCACCAGCGAGGCTTACGGTCTGCTGTTTGCGCTGCTGACCGAACCCGGCGACAACGTGCTGGCGCCGGACGTGACCTACCCGCTGTGCGAGTATCTGGCCGGCATCTACCATGTCGAACTGCGGCCTTATCTTCTCGATGAAGCGCGCGGCTGGCAGATCAACCCGACCAGCCTGTACGCGCAATGCGATGCGCGAACGCGCGCAGTGCTGATCATCTCCCCGCACAACCCCACCGGCATGATCGTCCAGACGCCCATCCCCGCACTCGACGACCTCGGTCTGCCGGTGATCTGCGACGAGGTTTTCGCGGAGTTCGCTTATCGCGCGCCGCACACACCGCCGTTCGGCGCATTGCACCCCGGCCTGCCGGTATTCCATCTCAACGGCATCTCGAAGATGTTCGCCCTGCCGGATATGAAACTGGGCTGGGTCGCGCTCAACCCGCCCGCCGCCGAGCGTTTCGGCGAGCGCCTGGAAATGCTCAACGATACTTTCCTCGGCGCGAACTCGCTGACGCAAAGCATGCTGCCGGCGCTGTTCGCTCAGGGGGGCGCATTTGTGGATGAGATGCGCGGGCGCATCCGCAGCAATCTCGACATGGCGCTGGAAGCGCTCTCCGGGTGTGTCCGTCTGCGCGCGCAACCGCCCGACGGCGGTTATTACCTGTTTCCACAGATGACTGGCTGGGCCGGCGATGAGGAAAGCCTGGCCCTGCATCTGCTGGAACACGGCGTGCTGGTACATCCCGGCTACTTCTATGGCTACGAGCGCGGTACGCACATCATGATCTCCTGCCTGACCGAGCAGACCCAGTTGCGGGCTGGGCTGGCCCGGCTCATCGCCGCGCTGGATGCGCACGTTGCGTTCGATGCGAACACGGCGTAGCCGGCGCCTGTTCACAGTAGAATGGTGCCACCATGCCAGCGCGCTCGCTTGCCCGAACGGCCGCGATTGTCGGCATCGCTTATGTGCTGAGCAACCTGACCGGTCTGGGACAGCGTATCATCGTCACCTCGCAATTTGGGACAAGCGTTGAATACGACGCGTTCAACGCCGCGTTTCGTATTCCCGACCTGCTCTTCAGCCTGCTGGCCGGCGGCGCGCTGGCATCCGCCTTCATCCCGACCTTCACAACCCGCCTGAGCCGCAATCAACAGGCGTTGGCCTGGAAACTGGCGCTGGCTGTCGCAGGGCTGGTCTTCGCCATCATGAGCCTGATCGCGGTGGTCGCTGCGCTGTTTGCGCCGTTCGTCGTGCGCGCCATCATCGCGCCGGGATTCGACGAGCAGCAGGTCGCTCTGACCGCGGCGTTGATGCGCATGATGCTGATCTCCACCGTCATCTTCGGCGTGAGCGGGTTGCTGATGGGCGTGTTGCAATCGAACAACTCATTCCTTGCGCCGGCCATCGCGCCGTCGATTTACAACATCGGCATCATCTATGGCGCGCTGGCGCTCAGAAGTCAGGGCATCTATGGCGTGGCGACCGGCGTCGTCATCGGCGCGGGGCTGCATCTGGCGGTGCAACTGCCGGCATTGGCGCGCGTGCTGCTCGCCG
>JAMCQN010000073.1 GCA_023382055.1 Chloroflexota bacterium | reverse complement strand
CCAGGAGAAGATATTGACTCTGGTGGACTGGCCGCTGCTGGTGATGTTCTCCGGGTTGTTCGTCGTCACCGGCGCGCTCGAGTTGACCGGGGTATCGCAGCGTCTGTTTGAACTGGTGAAGACGCTGGCTTACTCCGGCGTGGCGCCGCTTTCGCTGGTAACGGCGCTGCTCAGCAACATCATTTCCAACGTGCCGGCGGTGCTGTTATTCCGCCCGCTCATCCCCAGCTTCCCCAACCCGATGCAGGCGTGGCTGACGCTGGCGGCGGCATCCACCCTGGCGGGCAACTTTACGTTGGTCGGCTCAGTGGCGAACCTGATTGTCGCCGAGCAGGCGCTCAAGATGGGCGTGCGGCTGACGTTTATGGAATATCTGCGCGCCGGGGCGCTCATCACTGCGCTGACGCTGGGCGTGGCGATTATCTGGCTGGAGATAGCGGCGCGGATGGTATAACATCTTTGTTGACAATGCAGAACCAGTTCGCCGACCGGATGAGTACGCCGGCGGGCTGAAACGGAATCGCGATGACAAACGCAACACACAAGGCAATCGGGGTCCTCACCAGCGGCGGCGACGCGCCGGGCATGAATGCCGCGCTGCGCGCCGTCATCCGCACCGCGCTCAGCTATGGCGTGGGGATCTATGCCATCTACGAGGGCTACCAGGGCATGGTGGAGGGCGGCAACCGCATCCGCGCGCTGAGCTGGGATGATGCGGGCGGGATCATGCAGCGCGGCGGAACGGTGATCGGCACCGCGCGCAGACTCCCGGAATCTCAAGCTGAGCTTCTCAGCCAGATTCCGGGAGTCTGGGTGAGTCTGGGTTCCCGCTCAACCCACCGGCGTCTGAATCGCCTCGGAGAGCGAGTCGCCGCATTTGACGATGCGCACCACGGCGCCGCTCTCGATCAACGCGCCGACGAGTGGCGCGCAGGACAGGGCGTCGCCGAACGACTCGCCGTCGATGACGATGGCGACCACGC
This sequence comes from Chloroflexota bacterium, assembly GCA_023382055.1. Classification (GTDB taxonomy): domain Bacteria; phylum Chloroflexota; class Anaerolineae; order J036; family Brachytrichaceae; genus CAIXPS01. The sequence goes on along the minus strand of JAMCQN010000073.1, from coordinate 5,352 downwards.
GCTGGCCGCTGCGCACCATCTGCTGGACGGCGAGCGCCCAGTCCACGTCGGGCGACGAGGAGATGGCGATCACGGTCGTGCCGCGCGGCAGCAGCACGCCTTCGGCGCGCAGCACGCGCGCGAAGGGCACCGCGCCGTCGGCCTGCAGCACCGTCAACAGCTCCATGATCTTGTTGATCTGGCGCTCGCCGCGGTCGCTGCTCACCACCTCGCGGTGGTGGCTGTAGGTCAGGAAGCCGATGGCGCGGTTCTGGCGCAGAAAGTGCTGCACGACCGAGGCTGCCATCGAGATGGCGTATTCCTCGGTGCGCGGCGGCAGGCTGAACTGCTGCGGGCCGGGCGCGACACCGGCGACGTCGTCATTGCTGTGTGGGAAGCCGATGCGCGATTGCGCGTTGCGATCCAGATCGAGCATCAGCCAGATTTCCGACATCGGATCCAGTTCGAATTCCTTGACGGTCAGGCGCTGCCGTTTGACGCTGAGCGGCCAGTGGATGCGGTTGATCACGTCGCCATTGGTATAGTCGCGCACGCCGGCGGCGTTGGTGGTGACGAAGTGCGTGCGGCGGCGCAGCGATTCGCCGCCCGGCAGATAGCCCGCCGGCAGCGGAAAATCGTCGAACTCCCACGTAGCCGGGTAGACCAGAATGTTGCTGATTTTGCTGATCGAGCGATCCATCTGGTAGATGCCCAGCGGGTCGCCGCTGCGCACCCGCAGCGGGCCGAGCGAATAGCGCCCGCGCCGCGTGCAGTAGGTGGATACCTTCCAGCCGCGCCACTGGTTGCCGCCGGTCCACCCGATGACCCGGCTGGCGTAATGGCCGGGCAGGTTGGAGAAGTCGCGCACCTCAACCCACAGCTTGGGGATGGGGCTGAGATTGGACAGCACAAACTCTTCGTTGAGCGTCTGGCCGACCTGCGCCACGCGCGTGAGCGTGCGGCGGCGGATGCGCAGCCAGTTGACGCCCAGCCACGCCCACAGAACCGCCACGACGAGCAGCGCGAAGAGCGCGCCTGCAAAGCTCCACCACAGCGATCTCCCGCTGGACAGGGCGCCTGCCAGCGTGATGATAAAGAGCAGCAGGATGACGCGATAGCGGCTCATCGTTCCGCGCCGCCGCGCTAGGCTCTGACCTTGGTGCCGGGAACCGGCGTGCTGCGCAGAATCTCGTCGAGGATGCTGTTGGCGTTGCTGTCTTTGATGCGCGCAGACGGGCTGATGATGACGCGATGCCCCAGCGTGACGCGCGCCAGCGCCTTGATATCGTCTGGAATCACGTAATCGCGGCCGTGCACGGCCGCGCGCGCCTGCGCCGTGCGGTACATCGCCAGCGCGCCGCGCGGGCTGGCGCCCAGGTACACATCCGCGTGAGAGCGCGTGCGGTCGACGATCTGCACGATGTATTGTTTGATCAGGTTGTCCACGTAGACGGACTTCAACTGCTCCTGCATGGCGAGCAGGTCATTGGTCGTGGTGACCTGCGCGATGACGTCGATGGGATGCGCGAACTGCTGCGCGTCCAGTATCGCGATCTGCTGCTCGGACGACGGGTATCCCAGCGAGATGCGCATCAGGAACCGGTCGAGCTGCGCTTCCGGCAGCGGGAAGGTGCCTTCGTATTCGATGGGGTTTTGCGTGGCCAGCACCAGGAACGGCTGGTCCAACATATGGGTTACACCGTCGACGGTGACCTGGCGCTCTTCCATCGCTTCGAGCAGGGCGGCCTGCGTCTTGGGCGTGGCGCGGTTGATTTCGTCGGCCAGCACGATCTGCGCCATAATCGGGCCGGCGCGAAACTCGAACTCGCCGGTCTTCTGGTTGTAGATCGACGTGCCCGTGACATCCGCCGGCAGCATGTCGGGGGTGAACTGGATGCGCTTGAACTCGCCGCCGATGGAGCGGGCCAGCGATTTGGCCAGCATGGTTTTGCCGACGCCGGGCACATCCTCAATCAGTAGATGCCCCTGGCAGAGCAGACAAATCGCAGTGAGTTCGACGACGTCGCGCTTGCCGTAGATAACCTTCTCCACATTGTCGATCAGCCGGGAAGCGAAAGTCTGTACTGCCTTCATCATTATTTCCGTGTTTGTGCCGCGCTAAGCCTGTGTTATTCGATTGCTTCGAGAAGATGACTGACTTCTCGGAGAAGTCAGTCATCTGAGCGCCTATCGGGATTGTTCTTTGCTTATAACAGTTGCTTGACGGCGTCCAGCGCGGCGTCGTAGTTGGGGTGCTGGGCGATCTCGGGCGCGTATTCCGCATAGCGCAACGCGCCTTCCCTGTCGACGACGAAGACGCTGCGCTGGTCGATGCGCATTTCCTTGACGTGCACGCCGACCGCGTCGCCAAACGCCATATCGTGATGATCCGACAGGATGGTCACGTTTTTGGCTTCGGCCTGGCCCGCCCAGTTGCGCTGCGCCCAGGGCAGGTCGGCGCTGACCGTGATGAATTTGGCCTGCGGCATGGCGGCGGCTTCCTGGTCGAAGCGGCGCGTCTGCGCGTCGCAGATGCCGGTGTCCAGCGATGGTGCCACGCTGATCAGGCACACGGCGCCTTTGTACGCGCTGAGCTTGACCGGATTCCAGTCCGGCGCCACCAGCGTCACGTCCGGAAACTGATCGCCCACTTTCAACTGATTGCCCACAACAGTCAAGGGAGCGCCCTTCAGGGTAACCGCTCCCGGTCTTTCAGTACTCATGTTTTACCAATACCCTTTACAACCAATTATGATTACAGCTATCCTAAAAATATTACCACGCCCATCTTACAAAATTCTGAACACGCGCCGTGCTATTGCCTAGAGGCTGTTCAATGCCCGTATGCACGGTTCGCTAGTTGGTTCGTCGAGAATCCCGGAATCTGGCTGGGCTTTGCCCAGCTTGAGATTCCGGGATTCTGGTTATGCCCCGTCCGGGCTACAATTCATTTATGCGGATGCGACAACAACTGGAGCAGATCGAGGCGCTCAGTCTGGCCCCCTATGCGGCGCAGAGCGCGGCGTCGCGCGGCCGCGAGTACCCGGAAGCCGAAGCGCCCTATCGCACGGCGTTCCAGCGCGACCGCGAACGCGTGCTGCACACGACCTCCTTCCGCCGCCTGCAGGGCAAGACGCAGGTGTTCATCGCCACTGAGGGCGATTATTACCGCACGCGCATCACGCACACGCTGGAAGTGGCGCAGATCGGACGCACCATCGCGCGCAGCCTGGGCGCGAACGAAGATCTGGTTGAGGGCATCTGCCTGGCGCACGATCTGGGCCATCCGCCGTTCGGCCATTCCGGAGAGGCCAAACTCTCGGCTTTGATGCAGGATCACGGCGGATTCGACCACAATCGCCACAGTTACCGCATCGTCACCGAGCTGGAAGACCGCTATACCGATTTCCCGGGGCTGAACCTGACCTATGAGTTTCGCGAGGGGCTGGTGAAGCACGAAACGGAATACGACGTTATCCTGCCGGCGGCCTACGAGCCGAAGCTGTGCAGCACGCTGGAGTCGCAGATCGCTTCGTTCGCCGATGAACTGGCTTATAACACGCACGATGTCGATGACGGCCTGCGCTCCGGCCTGTTGAATGTGCAGGACGTGGCGCAGGTGGGCTGGTGGCGGCGCGCCTGCGAGTCGGCCGGCATCTCGCTCGACGAGCCATTTACGGACCGGGCGCGCCACCGCATCATCCGCCGCCAGATCAATCTGATGGTGACCGACCTGCTGGAGGAGACCACGCGGCGCATCGAACGCGCCGGTGTGAAAAGCCCGGACGACGTGCGGCGGCATCCGGAGAACCTGGTCGCCTACCCCGAAGAGACGCGCCGGTTGAACCGCGAGTTGAAAGATTTCCTGTACGAGTATCTCTATCGGCACTATCACGTGCTGCGCATCCACACCAAGTCCGACCGCATCATCGACGACCTTTTCCGCGTCTACAACAGCGAACCGCGCATCCTGCCGCCGGGTCCGCGCTCCTGGCTGAGCAAACTGCCCAAAGAGCGCGTCGTGTGCAACTACATCGCCGGGATGACCGACCGCTTCGCGCTGGAGGATCATGCGCGGCTGTTTGACCCCAGCGAACGCGCGTAATTAGGCTGCGCGGCGCGTCAAGATAGTGTAAAATGGACTTCCGTTATGGCAGCGGGGAAGGGTCGTATTCCCGCGCTTGCCCGTGTTTCAGCCCGGAAACGCAACCCCATTGGGGCGTGGCCAAGTGGTAAGGCAACGGACTTTGGATCCGTCATTCGCAGGTTCGAATCCTGCCGCCCCAGTATCGGTTAAGTAAGTCGCCGGAACGCGCCCATATGTGAAAGCCTGCGTGTCTGCCCAGAGAGAAACCTCACAGGTCTGGCAGACCTGTGAGGTTTAGGTCCTGCCCCTACGTCTGATTTTGCTAACGCTTTGTCGGCTTTTTGCCGTTTTTCGACGCGCTGTGGCCGGCAAGCGGCGCCTTTTTTGCCGGAGCGGCTCGCTTCGCCCCATTCCTGCGCGCGCTTTTCGCCGGTTGCAGCGCGTTGTCCCACACCTGTTCCACCCGCTCGGCCAGCACGAAATTCAGCGAATCGCGCACTTCCTGCGGCAACTCGTCCAGGTCGATGGCGTTGCGTTTGGGCAGAATGATGGTCTTCAACCCGGCGCGGTGCGCGGCCAGCACCTTCTCCTTGATGCCTCCCACCGGCAGCACCAGGCCGCGCAGGGTGATCTCGCCGGTCATGGCGATATTGGGCAGCACCTGCCTTCCGGTCAGCGCCGAGACCAGCGCGGTCGAAATGGTCACCCCGGCGGACGGGCCGTCTTTGGGCTGCGCGCCGGCCGGCACGTGCAGGTGGATGTCACTCTTGGCAAACATCCCTTCGTCGATATGCAGTTCGGCTGCGCGGCTGCGCACATAGGATAGCGCGGCCTGCGCGCTCTCGCGCATCACGTCGCCGAGTTGCCCCGTCAACTGGAAGGCCTTGGTCCCGCGCATGATGGTGGCCTCGATGAACATGATGTCGCCGCCCACGGGCGTCCAGGCCAGGCCGGTGGCGACGCCGGAGGTTTCGGTGCGGTCGGCCACTTCGGAGTAGAAGCGCGGTTTGCCCAGCAGGTCCTGCAGGCTGTCCGCGTGGATGCGCTGCGGGAAGGCGATCTTGCCCTCGGACATGCGCGTGACCAGCTTGCGGCAGATGCCGCCGACCTCGCGCTCCAGGTTGCGCACGCCGGCTTCGCGGGTGTAATCGCGCATGATCTGCAGGATGGAGGGGTCCTCAAAGGTGACCTCGCCGGGGCGCAGGCCGTTTTCCTTGATCTGGCGCGGGATGAGATAGCCCTGCGCGATATTGAGTTTTTCGTTCTCGACATACAATTGCGCGATG
>JAMCQN010000082.1 GCA_023382055.1 Chloroflexota bacterium | reverse complement strand
GCAGGATTTACTGAACTACACGGATCACCGAGAGGTGGAGTGATGACAAACATGGTGAATGATTATCCGTTGTATGATCCGCGTTTTGAACACGACGCGTGCGGCATCGGCTTCGTCGCCGACCTGTCCGGTCGCGCTACGCATAAGATACTGGATGACGGGCTGAAGTGCCTCGAGCGCCTGGCCCATCGCGGCGCGTTCGACGCCGACGGCAGGAGCGGCGACGGCGCCGGAATCCTGTGCTCGCTGCCGCATACCCTGATCAACCGCGAACTGGAGCGCATCGGCCAGCGCGCCCATCGCCCCGGCGACATCGCGCTGGGCATGTTGTTTCTGCCGCGCGACCCGGAATTGAACGGCCAGGCGCGCGAGATCATCGCCGACGAGCTCGTCCGCGACAACCTGCAGGCACTGACCTGGCGCACGGTGGTGCACGAACCCAACGTGCTGGGCAAGCGCGCCTTCGAGACGCTGCCCGATATCCAGCAGGTGCTGATCGAACGCCCGGACAACATCCGCACCGAGTTGGAGTTCGACCAGTTCCTGTTCCTGGTGCGCTCGCGCATCCAGAACCGCATCTTCCACGAGGCCGGCCCGCGGCGGCATGCTTCGCTGCCGGGCTTCTACATCCCGTCGCTGTCGTGTAGAACGGTGTGTTACAAGGCGCTCGTGTCCGCCCCGCAACTGCGCCGCTTCTACCTTGATCTGAACGACCCCGACTTCAAGGTTTCGCACATTCTGTTCCACCAGCGCTATTCCACCAACACCCTGCCCACCTGGGAGCGCGCCCAGCCCTTCCGCTTCATGTGCCACAACGGCGAGATCAACACGCTGCAGGGCAACATCAACTGGATGAAGGCGCGCGAGCCGATGCTCGAATCGCTGATCTGGGGCAGCCAGATCGACGACCTGAAGCCGATCATCGACGAGGCCAGCAGCGACAGCGGCATGTTCGACAACGTGCTGGAACTGCTCAACCTGGGCGGGCGCGACATCACGCACTCGATCAAGATGATGATGCCGCAGGCGTGGGAGAAAGACCCCGACATGCCGCCCGCGGTCAAGGGCTTCTTCCGCTATCACGCGGCGCTGATGGAGCCGTGGGACGGCCCGGCCAGCATCGCCTTCACCGACGGCGTGCGCGTCGGCATGACGCTCGACCGCAACGGCCTGCGCCCGGCGCGCTACATCCACACCAGCGACGGCATCGTGTACGCCGGCAGCGAGATCGGCGCGCTGGACGTCGAACCGGAGAAAATCATCGCCAGCGGCAAACTCGGCCCCGGCACCATGATCTGCGCGGATATGCAGTCGCGCCGCCTGCTCACCAATGACGATGTGTTGAAGGAACTGGCCGTGCGCAAGCCTTACCGCGATATCGCCGCCCGCCAGCGCGTGCGCCTGGAGGAAGTGGCTAACCTGACGCTGGAGCAGCCGGCCGTCAACGCAGACGCCCTGCTGGTCAAACAGGCATCTTTTGGCTGGACGAGCGAAGAGCTGACGATGATCGTCAAGACCATGTTCGAGGACGGCACCGAGCCGGTCGGCTCGATGGGCGATGACACGCCTCACGCCGTGCTCTCAAACAAACCGCGCACGCTGTTCAACTACTTCAAACAGCGTTTCGCCGAGGTGACCAACCCGCCCATCGACCACCTGCGCGAAGATCAGGTGATGTCGCTGCGCGTGCTGTTGGGCGGGCGCGGCAACCTGCTGGAAGAAAGCGAGAGCAACGCGCACCTGGTGCGCCTGAACAGCCCCATCCTGCGCAGCGAAGAACTGAAGGCCCTCCAGAACCTCGACGACAGCGCCTTCCAGTCGGTGGTGCTGGATGCGACGTTCAATATCGGCGATGGCGTATACGGCCTGGAGAAGGCCGTGCACCGGCTGTGCGAGGACGCCGAGCGCGCGGTGCGCGTGGGCGCGACCATCCTCATCATCAGCGACCGCAAGACCGGCCCGCAGCGCGGCCCCATCCCGGCCGCCTTGGCGGTCGGCGCGGTGCATTATCACCTCATCCGCTCGCAATTGCGCATGCACGCCAGCATCGTGGTGGAGAGTGGCGAAGTGCGCGAGACCCATCACTTCGCCGTGCTGATCGGCTACGGCGCCAGCGCGGTGAACCCCTATCTCGCGCTGGATACCGCGCGCGAAGCGGTGCAGCGCGGCCGCATCCGCGACAAGACGGTGGACGAGAGCGCCGTGGTCAGGAACTACATCAAGGCCGCTGAGAAAGGCGTGATGAAGATCATGTCCAAGATGGGCATCGCCACCGTGGACAGCTACTGCGGCGCGCAGATTTTCGAGGCGGTCGGGCTGCACCAGATCGTCATCGACGAGTGCTTCACCGGCACGCCCTCGCGCGTCGGCGGCATCTGCTACAACGAAATCGCGCAGATCGCCCTGCAGTGGCACGACAATGCCTATCCCAACGAGACCGGCGACCAGTCGCAGCGTTCGATCAAGCTGGACCACCCCGGCTTCTATAAGGAGCGCGCCGGCGGTGAACCACATGGCTACTCGCAGCGCGCCGTACACGCGTTGCAGAAGGCCGTGCGAATGGAAGGAACCATCGAATACGACGGCGAGGCGGAGCTGGTGACCGGCGTCGCCCGCACGAAGGTGAAGACGTTCCGCACCAACGGCCAGTTCCAGGAAGGCTACCGTATCTATAAGGAAGAGTTCGCGCAGCCATTCAAGACGCCCGATCAACCCAGTGAGCCGCGCGATTTACTGGAGATCAACAGCGACCGCGCCCCGATTCCGCTGGATGATGTCGAACCGATCCTGGACATCGTGCGGCGTTTCTCGACCGCCGCGATGTCGTTTGGCGCGATCTCGCAGGAGGCGCACCAGAACCTCGCCATCGCGATGACGCGCCTGGGCGGATTGAGCAACAGCGGCGAAGGCGGCGAGGCGCACGAGCGCCTGAGCGACGAGCGCAACAGCGGCATCAAGCAGGTGGCCAGCGGGCGCTTCGGCGTAACGCCCGTTTACCTGATGAGCGCGTCCGAATTGCAGATCAAGATGGCGCAGGGCAGCAAGCCCGGCGAGGGCGGCCAGATTCCCGGCCATAAGGTGACCGAGGCCATCGCGAAGGTGCGCCACACGGTGCCGGGCGTGGCCTTGATATCGCCGCCTCCGCACCACGACATCTATTCCATCGAGGACCTGTCGCAACTGATCTACGACCTCAAGCAGATCAACGCGGATGCCAAAGTGTCGGTCAAACTGGTGTCGCAGGCGGGCGTCGGCACCATCGCCGCCGGCGTCGCCAAGGCGCTGGCCGACGTGGTGCAGATCAGCGGCCACAGCGGCGGCACCGGCGCATCTCCGCTCAGTTCGATCAAAAACGCCGGCCTGCCCTGGGAACTTGGCCTGGCCGAGACCCAGCAGACCCTGTTGCAGAACAACCTGCGCGCGCGCATCCGCGTGCGCGCCGACGGCGGCATGCGCACCGGCCGGGACGTGCTGATCGCCATGCTGCTCGGCGCGGACGAAGTATCGTTCGGCACCGCCACCCTGATCGCCGAAGGCTGCATCATGGCGCGCGTGTGTCACCTGAACACCTGCCCGACCGGCGTGGCGACGCAGAATCCTCAACTGCGCCTGAAGTTCGAGGGCAAGCCTGAACATGTGATGGCTTATCTGCTCTATGTGGCGCAGGACGTGCGCGAGTATCTCGCCCAGATGGGCTACCGCTGTCTCGACGAGTTGATCGGCCGCAGCGACCTGCTGCGGCAGAAGACCGAATTCGGCGCGCACGCCAGCCCGCAGACCGGTAGCTTGAATTTACAAGCGCTGCTGGCAACCGGCCCGGACAGCCAGCCGCGCCGCCAGACCGAACCGGCGACCCGCCCGCCCCGCAACGCGCTGAACGAACAGATCGTGCGCGATGCCCGGCCTGCCATCGACGAGGGCTGGAAGGTGCAGTTGCACTACTCGATCCGCAACATGGACCGCAGCATCGGCGCGCGGCTATCCGGCGAGATCACCAAAAAGCACATGGATGAGGGGCTGCCGCCGGGAACCATCGAGATCGACTTTCGAGGCCATGCCGGGCAGAGCTTCGGCGCGTTCACGACAAACGGCATGCGCCTGCACCTGGTCGGGGCGGCTAATGACTATGTGGGCAAGGGCATGCGCGGCGGCGAGATATCGATCCGCCCGTTCCCCGAGACGACCTACGACTGGGGCGACAACCACATCCTGGGCAACACGGCGCTGTACGGCGCCACCGGCGGCACCCTGTTCGCGGCCGGGAAGGCGGGCGAGCGCTTCGGCGTGCGCAACTCCGGCGCGTGCGGGGTAGTCGAGGGCGTCGGCGATAACGCGCTGGAATACATGACCAGCGGCGTCGCCGTCATCCTGGGCGCCACCGGGCGCAACTTCGCGGCCGGCATGACGGGCGGTATGGCGTTTGTGTATGACCCCACCGGCACGTTCGTCAACCACTGCAACACCGAATTGGTGGACGTAGATCGCCTGACCAACCCCGGCATGAAGAAGCTGGTGAAGTCGCTGCTGCGCCGCCACTATGAGTTGACCAACAGCCCGCGCGCGCGCGACCTGTTGAAGAACTGGGAAGAGGCTTCCATGTCGTTCCGGCGCATCCTGCCCAAGGACCGCGTCGCAGAGATCGAATCGATCAACGAGTTCAGCGATTTTGAAGAGACGTGAAATCCCGCATGGACTAGCGGTGAAAATCAGGTGTTATCAGTCCTGGCATGGCGCTGAGATGCGATTTCCTGCGCCAATGCCTGGACCGTAAAGTCATTCAGCCAACGGGACCGGTCATGGGTATAATCACCGTAGCCTAACTCAAACTGCTGCAAAAAACGTATCATCCCCACCGGTCCCAGATCCCTGAGCAGAGACTGTAGACCGATTTCACGGACTTGTTCTAGAGTCAGTTCAGACGCGTTCATCACTCACTCACCTCAGCTAACCATACCATAGGATTTTCCACCCGCACGTGTAGTTGATCCCGGTAGGAGCTTCCTTTCCTGATCAGCCTGTCATCTGTCGTCAGCAATATGTCCGCCAGGCCGGATTCAGCGCAAGCAATGTGTGCCGCATCAAACGCATCAAACCCCAATGCATTGATCTGCAATGTGCGTTCAATCTCGCTCTCACCCAACGCGATGCGCTCTTGCACTCCTGAAATTATGGCCTGTACTCGCCGGCGCCGCTCTTGGTCTGGTGTGCGGCTGATCTCGAAATCAAGCACTTCACTGCCGATCCATACATCTTTACCTGACTCGATGCGCGCAAGGATCAGAATGATCGCTTCGGACTCAAGCCGAATGCGCGCCTGACGTTGGTCATCAAATGGACGATTAAGGCAGCAAGCATCAAGATATACTCGCGACATCAATGCCAATATATAGTTAAGATACTGAATGTCAAATGCCTATCACCAGCCGCAGCAACCCGACCGTCAAACACATTCGCAGCCTGCGTGAGCGCAAAGAACGCGACCGCGCGGGCGCTTTTTTTATCGAGGGCGTCCGCTTGGTGGTGGAAGCGGCCCAACTCGGCGCTGACATCCAGACCCTGATCGTCGCGCCCGAACTGCTCAAAAGCCCTATTGCGCTGGAGACGATCGAGCAGCAGCGCCGGCGTGGCGTGAGCGTGCTCGAAGTGTTGCCTGATGTGTTCGACGCCATCTCGTACAAAGAAGTCCCGCAGGGTATCGGCGCGGTGGTGCGCCAGTGTTGGGAGCCGCTCGACGCCGTCCAGCCCGGCGATGAGTTGTGCTGGGTGGCGCTTGACGAGCCGCAGGACCCCGGCAACATTGGCACAATCCTGCGCACGTCCGATGCGACCGGCTGCGCCGGGCTCATCCTGCTTGATCACAGCGCCGACCCCTATGACCCACCCGCGCTGCGCGCCAGCATGGGCGCGGTCTTCTCGCAGCGGCTGGTCAGAGCCGGCTTCGGCGACCTGTTGGCGTGGAAGCAGGCACACGGCTGCGCTATGGTGGGCGCCTCCGATCGCGGGCAGGTCGAATATCGCGCCGCGGCGTATCGCTTCCCGCTGGTGCTGTTGATGGGCAGCGAGCGCGAAGGGCTTTCCGCCCAACAACAGGCCGCCTGCGACCTGGTGGTGCGCATCCCCATGGCCGGCCGCAGCGACTCGCTCAATCTGGCCGTGGCGACCGGCGTCATGCTGTACGAGTTGTATGCGCGCCGGCACGGGTAGGGGCGGTACGCCTCCGCGGTATACACCTCCGAGTTCTCGCAGAACTCGGAGGTGTTTTACTACGCGACGGCCAGCTTAAAAATACACCACGCTGCCAGCATCACCCCATTGTCGATTTCGCCGCGCGCGATGCGCGCGTCCAACGCCGCGATATCCACCCACTCGGCGCGCTGGGCCAGTGGTG
>JAMCQN010000170.1 GCA_023382055.1 Chloroflexota bacterium | reverse complement strand
CATTATCTTCGTCGTCATGACCATGCTGGTCGATATCTCATATGCGTTTATCGATCCCCGCATCCGCTACAAATAAAGAAGAGATCTCAAATCTCTCCCATCTAACATAAAATGACAAACAACACCGATTCTTTTCGCGCCGCCGAGTTGGCGATGCTTGGCGAGATATGGTCGTCGCCCACGCTGTGGCCGACCATGCGCACGCTGTGCGACGACTGCAACGGCCGCTTTGTGGCCAGCGACGATGAGCGCAGAGCGGCCGCATTTATCCGCGACTCGCTGGAGCAATATGGCTTGAGCAATGCGCATACCGAGGAGTTTGCCGTCAACGGCTGGAAGCGCGGCGCGGCCAGCCTGACGGTCAACGGGCATGACCTGACGTGCATCGGCCTGCCCGGCACGCCGCCGGCTGCGCTGGAAGCGCCCATCGTGCATCTGGGCGACGGTGAGCCGGCCGATTTCACGCGCGTGGGCGATAAGGCCAAAGGCAAGATCGCGCTGGTGCGCGGCAAGGGTTCGCATCGCCTGGAAAAGTATGCCCGCGCTAACGAGATCGGTTGCGTGGGTTTCCTGTTCAGCGGCGCTGAATACGGCTGTCTGCCGCCCACGGGCAGCCTGTCATTCGGCGGCAGCCCGGCGACGCTGCCCGGCGTCGGCATCGCCTACGAGACATTCCTGCGTCTGGAACGCATGCTGGAAGGGCAGGAACTCGTCGCCAGACTGGATATCAAGAGCGATGTATTCCCGGCTATGGGGTTGAATGTCATCGCCGATATCCCCGGCAGCAACCCTGAACTGGGCATGCTGATGGCCTGCGCGCATTACGACGGGCACGATATCGCCCAGGGCGCGATCGACAACGCCAGCGGCGCCGCGGCGGTGATGGAAGCCGCCCGCGCGCTGATGAAGGTGCGCGATCAGTTGAAACTCGGCGTGCGCGTCGCGCTGTGGTCGGGCGAGGAGATCGGCATGATCGGCTCCGGCGCCTACGCCAACGCCCATCGCGTCGAACTGGCGCAGGTGAAGCTGGTATTCAACTGCGACATCGTCGGCAACCCCGGCGCGTTCTTCATCGGCCTGAGCGGTTACGACACCGATCGGGTGGCCGATTTCATGCGCAACCTGGCGGGCAAAGAGCACGATGTCAACGTGGTCGGCGGCGCGACCATTCCTTATTCCGATCATTTCTCCTTCAACATGAAGGGCGTGCCGGCGTTGATGGCGGCCACCGGCAGCCCGAAGCTCCCGAATATGGGCCCGCATACCTATGGCGACACGCTGGACAAGGTCGATCTGCGCGCGCTGCGCTCAAGCACCGCATTCACCGCGCGCGTGTTGCTGCATCTCGCGCATGACCCCGCCCCTCTTCCGGCGCGCCATGCTACAGTTGAGGAGGTTCAGGAGTCGCTGCGCAAGGCCGGTTACGAGGAATTGCTCAAAGCGCAGGGGCGTTGGGAGTTCTAGCGAACAATTACTCCGAGTTCTCCAAACATGAAACGCGTTCTTCCGGTCATGTTCCTGGGGGTTTTGATCGTAGTCGTCGCCCTGATCATTGCGGCGCCGCTGCTGTTCAACTCGCCTCGACGCAAGGCGCTGAGCGCGTATCTGAACTACTACAATGCGGTCAATCATGGCACGCAGGTGCTGTCGCTGGTGCAGGCCGGCCGGCCGATGTCGTTCACGGCGGCCATGAGCGGGCGGGTGGTGGGCGACGGCGCCTTCCGCACCGACCTGTCTTTTGCTGGGCAGACGCGCTCGACCGATGGGCTGCGCCCGCTGCCATATCCCCCCGCCGATCTCTCCTGCGCGCTGCTGAGCACCGCCAATGGCAACGCGGTGATCTTCATCGCGCTGCATCAGGATGCGGCCAACGCAGAATGGCTTGTGCATGAGGCAAAAGCGCCCTGGCCAGGCGAGCAGGTTCGCTCCGATCTGGCGGCGGTCGGTTGTTCGTTCGTGGTCGATCCTTGAATTGAGGACAGGTTAATGGTCGCACAGATGGACAATAAACCACTGGATGGCAAAGTCGCCATCGTCACCGGCGCCGGGCGCGGCATCGGCCGGGTCATTGCGTTGCATCTGGCCGGCGGCGGCGCTTTGCTGGCGCTGGCGGCGCGCAGCCCATCCCAATTGCAGGCGGTGCAGGCGCAGATCGAGGACGCCGGCGGGCGCGCCATCAGCATCCCGACCGACATCACGCAGGAGCAGGATGTGATCGCGCTGGTGCGACAGACCGTCGAACGCCTGGGGCGGCTGGATATTGTGGTAAACAACGCCGGCATCGGCGCGTTCGGGCCACTGGTCGAAGCCAGCGTGGAGCAGTGGGATCGCCTGATGGCGGTAAACGCGCGCGGGACGTTCCTGGTTTGCCGCGAAGCGATTCCCCATCTGAAGCAGCACCGCCCGTCCTACATCGTCAACATCGCATCGGTCGTCGGCGTAAAGGGCTACCTAAACCAGACGCTCTACAGCGCGTCCAAACACGCGGTGATGGGCATGACCAAGGCGCTGGCGCGCGAACTGCAGCCGGACGGCGTGCGCGTCCACGCAGTCTGCCCGGGCGCGGTGGATACCGAGATGGCGGGCGAAGCGCGCCCGGACCTCGATCGCTCCGGGCTGATCCAGCCCGCCGACGTGGCCGACGCCGTTTACTTCCTGGTCACCCGCCAGGGCGCCGCCGTGATCGATCAGATCGACATCCGGCGCGCAGGCTCAACGCCATTTGCATGAACGAAGAAAGAGAGATTGGAGATTGGAGATTTGAGATTAGAGATTGGAGATTGGCGATTGCGGTTATTCCGCATAGACTCCCGGAATCTCGCAGATTCCGGGAGTCTGGGTTGAGATTGGAGATTAGAGATTGGAGATTGGCGATCGCGGTTATTCAATCTCTAATCTCCAATAACTAATCTCTATCTTGGAGGAATTCGGTCTCGCACAACTTGAAGAAACGTTCGTACTCGTCCTCGCTGTTGTAGTAGGCGGTGGAGATGCGAATGGCGTCAAAGCCCTCGCCGACCGGGCGCAGGATCGCCTTTTTCTCCATGAACATGCGATGGGTGAACTCGCCGATCTCCTTGATCGTCTTGCCGGTGAACTGGATGCTGGCCATGCCGGACGACTCCTCCCACGGCAGCGGGCAGATTAACTTGTACCGCTCAGGCTGTTCCAGCACGCGCCGTTTGAAGTAGTCCGACAATTCGCGCATGCGCGCCTCGATGGCGCCCTCGCCAAAACTCTCGTACCAGTCCAGCACGGCGTTCATACTTGCGAATACCTGCACCGGGCGCGTGGCGGCCAGCTCGAAGCGCGATGCGCCGTCGACGAAGGTGATCGGGATATCCCAGTTGATCGTGCCCGCGCCGACCATCGGCGGGATCATGCGATCGATAAAATCCTTGCGCACGTACAACAGGCCGATGCCATTGGGGCCGTACAGCCACTTATGCCCGTTGCTGATGTACAGGTCGCAGCCGATATCGTGCAGGTCGATGGCGAACTGCCCGGCGGCCTGCGCGCCGTCGATATATGACACGATGCCGCGGCTGCGGCACCACGCGCTGATGGCTTTGACATCCGCGCGCAGCCCTGTGTTGCAGTCGACATGGCTGGTCACCAGCATGCGCGACTCGTCGGTCGCGTTGGCGTTCAGGCTCTCGATCACCTCGCTAATGCATGACGAGAGCTTGTAGCGGATCAGGCGCGCCTTGCCGATCTGTTCGAGGTACCGGAAGATCATGTTGGTCGAGGGATACTCGTGATCGGAAATCAGCACGTCTACGGGTTTGCCGGGGGCGGTGCGCATGGCGTCCCAGTCCAGCCACATGGCCGAGTTCAGGCTGTGCGTCGCGTTGTAGGTAAACGCCATCTCGTCGTCGCCGGCGCCCAGGAACTTTGCGACGCGGTTGCGTGCCTGCACAACCTGCTGGCTGATTTCATGATAGGCGGGCAGGCCGCCCAACTCGCAGGTGCGGGTCAGTTCGATCAGCTTGTCCACGACGGGCTGGGCGGGTAAACCGGAGGTACCGGTGTTGAGGTAGAGCGTCTGGTTGAGAACGGGTATTGCGCTGCGCGCGCGGGCGATATCGGTTGTGTTCATGTTACGGGGGGTGATTCTAACGCCAATGCTAAACTTTGTTGGTTGAACACTGACGTCCATCCCGCCCCGCCGATCCTCGAACGCGCCGCAGTTCCGGCGGCGGCGCTGCTGCTGTTCGTCGGCCACTTCGCGCCCTGGGCCGCGCATAAGACGGCCGCGCTGACCCTGAGCGCGCACGACCTGGCTGTGTTTACGCACTACACCCCCGGCGCCGGCATATTCCTCAACCAGTGGTTTTACCTGCCAATCTGGTCGGCGGCGCTGATCGGCGCGCTGCTGGCAGGCGGCATAACGTCGCGGTTGAACCGGCTGCTTGTAGCAGTCGGGTGCGCAATCGTCGCATCGCTGGGGCTGCCCGGTTATCCGCAGGTCCTGACGGCATTCCGCAGCCCGGACTACCAGCTCCAGTTCTACCTCAGCCTTGCCGTGATGGCGCTGGTATTCGTGGCGGCGCTGGCCCGCCTGGGGCTGAAGCCGCGCGTGCGGGCGGTCGCGTTTGTGCTGTTGCCGCTGCTCGCCGTGGCGCCGCTGGCTGGTTATCTGGCGGTGAAGCCGTTTATCGAGCAGCTTTATGGCGACACGCTCGGGCTGGGATCCGGCTGGTGGATCACCCTCGCCGCCATTCTGATTGCGCTATTGGCCCAGGCCGTTGCATATATGAAGCGCCCCCGTTGACCAGCCGGAGGCAAATGCCCCCGGTCTGCGTGCTAGAATCCTCTTACGCATTAGCATAAAGATGAAGTGAATTATTGTACGAATTGTGCACAACCCCAAAATGCCCAACCATTGGGAGGATGTAATGAATAGATTCCGCTCAAAGGCGCGCGCGGCTCAGGCGCTGGCCGTCGCGATGGCGCTCCTGTTGCTGGTTCTTCCAGCCTGCGGCGGCGCGCCGGCTGCATTGTCGGCCTCGATCAGCGCGCCGGATGCCGCGTCGGCGCTGCAGGTTTCGCAGGCGGTGACTATCACCGGCAAAGCCAGCGGCAGCGGCATGAAGGCTGTGGATGTTTATGTAGATGGTGTGAAGTTCGCCACGGTGGATAAGCCGGCGCAGAACAACGATTTCGTCATCAGCGTGCCGTGGACGCCCGACAAAGTGGGCGCACACGTGATTCAACTCAAGGGTCTGAACGACAAGGGCGAAGTGCTGGTCGCATCGGATGCCGTGTTTGTAACCGTGCAGGCCTCGGCGGCGGCCGCCGCGCAAACCCAGGCTACGGCGGCGCCCACAGCCGCTCCTGCGACAGCCACGGTTGCCATCACGCCGACTGTATCGCAGCCGGCAGCCACCGCGACGCCGCAAGGCCCAACGGCCTCGGTGAAAGAGGGCGACTTCGTGAACGTGCGCAAAGGCCCGGCGATCGCTTATGACAAAGTCGGCACGCTTGACCGCGGGCAAACCGCAGCCATACGCGGCAAAAATTCCGACGGCACGTGGTGGCAGATCACCTTCCCGGCCGGTCCGGACGGCCTGGGCTGGGTGTTCGGCAATCTCGTGACCGTCGTCGGCGATACGAGCCAGTTGGCCGTAGCCAGCGCGCCGCCGCTTCCGAAGGCGGTGCCGACGGATGCATCGGCCGCAACCGCAGTTGCGCCGACTGCGGTGCCCGCGCCCACGTCCAGCTTGCCGCCCTCGGCGCTGCTGCCCTATAGCCAGGTGATGCGCTTCTCGCCGCGCGACACCATCGGCGACGTGCCTCTGGGTTACCAGGGCGAGGGCAAGACGACCTCCCTGGTCTGGGAAGTCAACGGCGCCAAGAGCCTGGAACTGGAGATCACCGCCGTTGCCGGCTCCGGCATCTTCGCCCAATGCCCGGCCGGGAACCTGTCCACCATCACGCCGAACGATGCCGCCGGAAAGCGCATCCCGCTGACGGTGCCGAGCGGCCAGTATCAGGTGAATATCGACGGCAAGGGTTATTACCTGTTCACCATTTATGTGGTGAGGGCCGACGGCAGCACCACGACCATCCCGCGCAACGTCATCGTAGACTGCTACAAGACGCAGTAAACGTGATGTCAGTTGAACGTCGTTGACAGATGTCGGACTTCGGCCAGAAGTCCGACATCTTTTTATCTCATCTGCGCGCCCTCATCGAGCGGATAGATCGGCCGCGGTATCTTGCGGTACGCAAACCGGCTGAGGTCCGCCGAGCACAGACCGGGGGTATCCACCTCGTAGATTTCCGCCGCAATCGGGCCGTATGCGCCGCGGAACGCCACCGCCGACTTCGCCACGATGATGCGCTGCTGCTCCGGGATGATGCCCTGGTTGCGCAATTGCGCCAGATCGCCCGGCGGCGTCTTGCGCTCGTTGA
>JAMCQN010000139.1 GCA_023382055.1 Chloroflexota bacterium | reverse complement strand
TGCGCCATCAACTGGTTGCCCAGCGACACGTCGCTGGATTGCCCGTTGGCCGGGTCATTCCACAGACGGTAGTGCGTGCCGGCCCACAACAGCTTTTCATAAGCCTCCCGCCCGCGCATCAGCCATGCGTTGCACTCATCGGCGAATTCGGCATCGCCCATCTCCTCGGCCAGCGCGATGCCCGTCGCCAGCGTAGCCAGCCAGGCGCCGGCCACATAGGCCGACGTGCCCCACCACGGCCAGATATCGTAGAACTGGTTGGCCGGCCAGTGCTCGCCCGGCGCGACGTGCGCCTGATCGTTGACCAGCCCATCGCCCTCGTCATCGAGCGTATGCTGGTAGCGGATGGCGCGCTTGGCTGAGTCGTAGAAATGCGCCAGCGTCTGCCGGTCGCCCGTGCGCAGGAACAGCCGGTACACCATCTGGGCGTACTGGCCGGAATTCAGGGGATGCTGGCAGTGATAGCGCGGGTCGCGCATGGAGGTCGCCATGCCATAGGAGAACGGGATTTCGCCGTCGCTGATCTGGAAATGGCGGAAGGCATTCAGCGTGCTGGCTTCCAGCTCGGGGAAGAAAAACAGCGCCGGAAAATGGCCGTGCATGCGGCACACCATCGTCTCGGTGATCGGGCAGCCGGTGTGGCTTTCGTTGTGGGTGAACCAGCCGATCTCGTCCCACCATTCATCCTTGCGCGTGCGGGCGATCCAGACCGTATTCTTGGTCAGGCTGTAGAATCCCTGCACCAGCGCATCGCGCAGCCAGGCGGGCAGGTCTATGCCGGCGTCATAGATAACCCCCTGCCAGGCCAGGATGCGCCCCAGCAGCTCATCGAAGCGCGCGAGCGCATCCCGCGCGACCGCCGCGGCGCCGGCATAGCGCAGGCCGTAGCGGTGCACATGCGCCTCGCCCCCGCTGTCGCGCCAGTGCGGGACATACCAGGCGAACACGAAGCGCACGCGCCGCGCGCCGCCCGGCGGAACCGTCACGGCCAGCGTACCGCGCAGCCGTTTGCCGTCGTAACCGCTTTGCAGCCCATCGCCCAGCAGAACCGCCTGCGGCGCTGCCGCGTCATACTTGCCCTGCGGCGGCGCCGGCGGCGTGATGTTCAGCGTGACATCGAGTGGCTCTGCGCCGCTGTTGGTGACTTCGATCTCAAACAGCGCGGCGGGGATGTTGCTGGCGGCGCTGTCGCCCACGATGAAAGGGCTGAACGCGCGGATGCCCAGCCGCACGGGCGCCTCGCTGAAACCGGCCGCCAGGTCGGCCACCGGATAATGGCCCCAGTATGCAATCGTCGCGGAAGACAGCGGCATACTGACCTGTCCCACGCCGACCGACAGCCAGTCGACGAAGTCGCGCCGGGGCGGGACGATGTCGTTGTAAATGGAGCAAAACCCGATTTTGCCGGCGCCCTCGAGCGTGAAGTAGCCGGTGCCCAGACCGCCCAGCGGCATGCCGCCGTCGAGCCGCGCGCCGTCGTACACGCACCCGGCAACCGGTCCCGCAAACCCGTCCGCCTTGATCTGCGCCCACGCGCCGCGGGACACTTCAGGATTAAACGGCCAAGTCGACATCGTCATGGAATGTCATCCTCCTTCGTTCTACTGGGATTCACTTTGTGCAATAACTGCCATTGTGCATTAAAAAAGCCGCGCGGGGGATTCCTGCGCGGCTTCATCATTGATGCAATAACGCTATGTCAGCCTATCTTACAACTGACGTTGATCACTTTCCAGTTGTCGCCGTCTTTCTGCAACTGCATGGTCAGGTCGCCTGACTTGGGATTGCCGTCGGCATCGTTCAGATCGCAACTGCCGGTCAGTTCACCCACGCCATTCTCCACTTTAGTCGAATTCACCTTGGTGTTGCCGAACTTGCGCGCGACAAAATTTTCTTGCAGCGCAGTTGCCATATCGCCGGACTGCTGCGCGCGCGAATGCATCATCGCGGCAGCGCCTGCGGCATCGCCTTTGTTCAGCGCGGCGAGGAACGTGTTGCCCGCATCGCTGATATCCTTCAGGTCATTGACCACGCTGCATCCGGAAAGCAGCATCGACCCGACCGCCAGCAGGCCGACCAACATCGTCCAAATGGAACTCTTGCGACCCTTTAACACGATACTCATTAGAAACCTCCTGTACAAACGGCCGGAATGGGCCGGCCAATGCGCGTTCGCACGCTTCCTGGTACACAGTCGCCAATACGCCTGTCCGCAAGGCAATACAGTGGACATGGATATTGTGACAGGCCGATTATAAGCTGGCGCGCCATTAGTGTCTAGAATCCCGGAATCCCAAGCTGAGCTTCGCTCAGCCAGATTCCGGGATTCTGTGCAGGACTCATGCAGTCTTATGCCGCCAGCGTATGCCTGGCGCGGTCGTCGGGGATGCGCACGCTCAGCGCGCCGGTCTTATAGGTGTGCGCCACCGGCTGCCCATCCAGCGTGACCTCGCGCTCCGGCAGGCCGTGCAGGACGAACGTCCAATCGGTGCGCGCATCGGCGTATTTGCCGCGCGGTGCGCTCCACTTCACCGTGACGTGCTCAGCGGTGGCGCTGACCTGGAACGGCGTGACCCGCCAGCCCTGCGGCCCGCGTTCGTACGCGCGCGTATTGCCGTCGTCCTCGTAGAAATCCAGCTTTCCCCGGCCCGGCCAGATATGCAGGCGCAGCCCGGCCCGGTCGATTGCGCCGGTATGCTGCGCCAGCGGCCACATCGGGATGATCGCCCCGCCGCGCACGAACAGCGGCAGTTCGTCCAGCGGCGCGTCCGCGTTAACGTGCGCCGGGCCATCGTAGGCTTCCAGGTCATCGCCGCCGGAGCGCCAGCGGTACCACACGCCCTTGGGCAGGTAGACCGAGCGCGCGCTCAGGCCGGGATACAACACCGGCGCGACCAGCAGGTCCTGCCCCAGCAGGAATTGATCGTGCAGGTTGAATGTCGCTTCATCTTTGGGGTAGTGCCACACCAGCGGCCGCATGATTGGCGCGCCGGTCTGCGCCGCCTCATGGAACAGGTTGTACAGATACGGCAGCAACTGGTAGCGCAGCCCGATGTAGCGCCGGCAGATGGCCTCGATCTCCGGCCCGAACCGCCACGGCTCCTGCGGGATGGCGCCGGCTATGGCGTGGTTGCGGTAGAAGGGGTAGAACGCGCCGGCCTGCGTCCAGCGCGCCAGCAGTTCGGGATTCGTGTCGCCCGCGAAACCGCCCACATCGACGCCCACAAACGGCATGCCCGATAGACCCATGTTCATCAACATGGGCAGGCTGGCCGCCAGATGCTCCCACAGGGCGCTGTTGTCGCCGAGCCATTGCGCCGTCACCGTCTGAGCGCCGCTGTAAGCCGCGCGCGTCAGGATGAACGGGCGCGAGTCGGGATCGTGTTCGATCATGCCGGCATACGTCGCGCGCGCCATCTGCAACGCATAGGTGTTGCGCGCGGAGGCGTGCGGCAACTTGCCGCAGGCGTGCCGGGCGGTCTCGATCGGGCCGCTCATGTCGGTCGAGGCCGGCTCGTTCATATCGATCCAGATGCCCGCAATGCCGTAATCGGCCTGCCAGCGTTTCACGTTGCCCGCCCACCACGCGCTGGCTTTCGGGGCGTGAAAATCGGGGAACGCGCTGCGCCCCGGCCACACCGCGCCGTTATACTCCCTGCCGTTGGCGTGGCGGACGAAGTAGCCGTTGCGCTTGCCTTCGCGGTACACGGCATAGTGCGCATCCACTTTCACACCCGGGTCGATGATCGTCACCACATGCAGCCCCTGCTCGGCCAGATCGGCCGTCAGTTCAGCGGGATGCGGGAAGCCTTTATTATTCCACGTGAACACGCGATACCCATCCATGTAATCAATATCGCACCACAGCGCGTCGGCGGGAATGCTCCGCTGGCGCAATTCGGCGGCGATCTCGCGCAGGTCGGCCTCACTCTTGTAGCCCCAGCGGCACTGGTGATAACCCAGCGGCCACAGCGCCGGCAGCGGCATGCGCCCGGTCAGTTCGGTGTACTGGCGCAGGACATCCTGCAGGCCGGGGCCGGGCAACACATAGTAGACCAGCGTCTGCGCCGGCGCGGAGAACTCGTAGCGGTCTGCGCGAGTAAAGTCGAATTCCGTGAACTCCGGGTTGTCCACGAAGATGCCGTAATCGCCAGCTGCGCTGTGCACGATGAAGAAAGGGAAACTGGCATACATCGGGTCGGTGGTGGCGGTGATGCCGGGATGCACCAGGAACACATCGGTGTTCTCCATGCGGTAGCGCCGGTAGCGCTTGTCCAGCCAACCGGTCTTCTCGCCCAGGCCGTAGATCACCTGGCCGGGTTGCTGGCGCTTGCGCACGACGATGCGGTCGCCCAGCGCGCCATTCTCAATATCCTGTGCCAATACCGCGCCGCCCGCGCGCCCGATAGCGAGCGTCAGCGGTTCAAGCGTTACCGTTGCGGTAACGCCTGCGGCCTGTATGGTCAGCCCACCCTCGTGCGCCTCGACCAGCGCGGCAACCGGCTCCGGCTGACCGGCCAGCGCGAGAGATTGATAGGGAGCCAGCCGATTTCGCATCGCCATGCGCACGCGCAGCACACCGCCGGACAGGACGGCTAGTTCGAGTGCGCCATGCTTGCCGGTCAACGTCACCAGGCCGTCGGCCTGGGATACTTCGTGAAGATCATTCAGAGCGCGAAATCTGGAAGCCATGGGTGTTCCCCCTTTGCATCATGGAAGTTGTTTACCCATCGATTTTAGCCTTTTCCCCCTTTCGGCATAAACTGTCAGCATGAACCTGCAACTCGTGCATACCCTGGACGACAGCATCGCGGCCAGTTACGGCGGCAACACGCTGTTGCGCTATGTTTACAGGCCGGACACGGCGCACATGGAATCGCGCAAACCCTACTTTCACCCCGTGTACACGCTGGGCGGCAACCTGGTGACGATCTTCCGCCCGCACGACCATGTGTGGCATCATGGCATCGCCATGACATCCGCACACCTGGCGCCGGCCGATCAGCCGCCCGGCGATGCCGAGAACTTCTGGGGCGGGCCCACCTACGTGCGCGAGCAGGGCTATGTGCAACGCGACAACAACGGCGCGCAGGAGCATCAGGCCTGGAACGATCTGGGCTGCGACGGCGAGAGCGCATCGCTCGCGGAATCCCTGCGCTGGATCGCTCACGACGGCCGGCCGTGGCTGGCGGAACAGCGCCGTATCGACGTGGACACCCGCAGTGCGGCGTCAGGATATTGGCAACTGGGATTCCAGTTTCATCTCACCAATGTCGCGGGCAGCGCGCTTGTCTTCGGCTCGCCTACTACGGCGGGTCGCCCGCTGGCCGGCTATGGCGGCTTGTTCTGGCGCGGGCCGCGCTCGTTCACCGGCGGCGCAATCCTGGCAGCCGGCGGGTTGGAGGGCCCCGATGTCATGGGCAAGCCGGCGGCGTGGCTGGCTTATATCGGCGCGCACGACGGCAACGCGGCGCGCTCCACCCTGGTTTTTGTGGATGACCTGTCAAACCCGCGCTATCCCACCCAATGGTTTGTGCGGAACGACCCCTACGGCTGCGCCAGCTTCGCATTTTCTTTTGACGAGGAATACACGCTGGCCGCAGGCGCAACACTCGACTTGCGCTGTCGCATCCTCATCGCCGACGGCGCGCGCGGGAGAGAGGAGATTGAGGCGATGGCGCGATGGCGAGATTAGAGATTGGAGATTGGAGATTGGCAACGGAGGGCGGCATGAGCGTGGAAACACTGGCGGAGAACGAGGTCTGGTCGCAGCAACTGGCGCAGATTGCGGCGCAACCGCTGGCGCTGTGCGAGGACTTCCCCGCCATAGCGCGGCGCTTCGAGGCATGGTGGGGCCACGACGCTATCGACCGTCCGGTGTTCATCGGCACGGCGAACATGCGCCCGGAGCGCCCCATTGACCGCCGCCTGGACGTGATCGAACAGTCCGAACGCTGGTTCGAGGCCAAGCTCGCCGACATGCTACAGACCCACCGCGTCGGCGACGCCCTGCCCTACATCCGCGCCGACTTCGGTCCGGTGCTGCTGGGCGGCATGCTTGGCGGCGCGATCGAGTTCGGGGCCGACACGACCTGGACGCATGCCTTCATCGACGACGACTGGTCCAACGCGCCCGATTGGTCCTTGCGCGACGACAACCGCTGGTGGCGCCTGCTGCAGCAACTGGCGCAACGCGTGGCGCAGGATGCGCGCGGGTGTTACCTGTTGTGCACCCCCGATCTGGGCGGTTCCGCCGACGTGCTGCTGAACTTGCGCGGGTCGTCGGCGCTGTGCATGGATGTGGTCGAACAGCCGGAGCGCATTGAAGCAGCAGTGGCAGCCATCTACCCATCCTGGCGCAAAGCCTTCACACGGCTGTACCAGGTCGCCCTCGGCCAGGGCAGCGGTTTGATTCACTGGCTGAGCGTCTGGTCGAACCGGCCGTATATGATACCCGCCTGCGACTTCAACTTCATGATCGGCCCGCGCGAATTTGAGCGCCTGCTGCTGCCCGACATTGCGCGGCAGGCCGCCACCGTCGGGCGGGCCGTCTTTCACCTCGACGGGCCCGGGGCGGCGCGCCACATCGACGCGCTGCTGGAAGTGCCCGATATCCAGGCCATCCAGTTCACCCCCGGCAGCGGCAGCCCTTCGGCATTGGCCTGGGTAGAGATGTTCCGCAAGATCCAGCGGCGCGGCCGCTCGGTGCTGGCCATTTGCCCGCCAAAGGAGGCCATCGCCTTGCGCGACGCATTGCGGCCTGAGGGCCTGGCGATTCTGCTGGACAGCTCACCCGCACCTGCCGACCTTGACACGCTGTTTGAGCAATTCGCGCGCTGACACGCGTCAATAACCTCCCCTATTGGCTGCGGGAGCCAAACTCGACTCGCGCTGCAGTGTCCTCATCGTCGACAACGCGCCCAATCCAAGTTCCGCCCTATTAATAGTTCTGTCATCTCAGCGTGGTGGGTATTCTTCATTGCGACGACCTCGGTATCGAATCCATACTTCTCTGCAAGTGTGTGTAACTCATGGGCATTATCGTAAGTCATGAGAAAATCACCCACCAGTGAAGCAGCCAGGTGAAACAACGCGTCGTGGTCGATCTCATAGTGGCGATAAAGTCGGCTGCCCGCCTTCTTTCCACCCGCAGTGTACGGAGGATCAATAAAGAATACCGCATCGGCGCGATGCGCCATCTTCCTTAGCACGTCAAAACCATCGCCATTGATAAAACTGATACGTTCTCTCACCTTCATGATATCCAAAATGCGCTGTCTGAGCGTCTGCGGATACCACCGCGAGAGCACACCCTTGCCGTTTTCCCCATACTTCAACTTACCCGACCCTGGGGCAAGAATACCGCCATGATTGACACGGTTACGCAAGATCGTTTGAAACGCCAGTCGCTGACGAGTAACCGGTTTTATATTGAGTTCAGCATCAAGGTTCTCCGAAGTCATGACAAATGTGGATATTTTATCGGCCAAATTCTCAGCGTCGCCTTCCAGTATCACCTGCCATACCGCGGAGACACTCTCATCAAGCTCCACCATTGTTACGTGTTGAGCCAGATTCTCAAAAGCGACGGTAAGGCTGACAATCGCGCCTCCGGCGAAAGGTTCGACAAATTCCATCGGCGCCGCATTCATGCTGTGAAGCCATGTGCGTATTCGCGGAACCAACCAGGTCTTCCCACCAGGATAGCGGAACGGGCTTCGCTGAGGGACACTTGCAACATTAACAATCGGCCCATGCGCAGGTTCGTCAATGAAAGAAAGTTGTTGTGCTCGCGCCATGCTACTCGTCCCCTTCTTCACTATCAGCAGGATCAACAGTGTTGAGCACCTCATAGAGCGCGGGGGCTTCAGAAGCGAGTTTCACCGCAACTCTCTGCTCCTCCAACTTACGCTGCAATTGCCGCCTGAAAACCTCGATATCTCCTGGCTTCGCGACCGTCAATCGTTCCAGCGCAGGATTGAATTCTGTGTAAATCGTCTGCTCAAGGTTAAGTTTATATCGTTGCGTTTCCGAATCAAGTTGCATGTCGTAAATAAGCCATGCAATATCGGCTTGATCGCCTGGCACACTGGGCAATTCCGGCAATTCGTTATAGAACCCCTTGTCGATGACGACAGCCATTCTCTTACCCCATGAATGCAGGATGCCACCCTTGTAGAGTAACTGTGGCGCAAGCCGTTTGCGTGATGAAGACAGATAATCGGCGCGTGGGTAGAGTGGTTGTGCTCGCCAGTCCATTTGCGCCTGCTTCTTTGGATCTTCCATGTAGTGTTCAAACGGATTGCGCACGTTACCGGAGATATACACCGCTTGTACTTCGATTGCGCCAAAATCAACCACCGTGCCGCTATCATCGTAGGCCACGAGCACCACATCAATGTTCCCGGCCGACTTACCATTTCCATCGCTCAAGCGGATTTCTGTCAGCGCTGTCCAGTGTGTATCATCCGGAAAGAAAAAGGCTGCTGCATCGGTTGTAATCAACCAGTCCTGGCGAAACCGGATTGGGCAAGTGACTGCAACGCTGTCTCCATCATGGATACTGCACACACCTAACGGGCGTTCAGCTTTATCCTTCGTGCAGGATGGGACCTTGTTGTTAAAGGGACACAATCGATGCTTACGGGACCGGATCGCATCCTTCGAGAAATCATTGATCTGGTATCCGAATACTTCGGCTAAAGGTTGCTTATTCACTATCGCTTTATCCTCATACACACTGATATTGTCGCGCATTTAACCTTACGGTATATACCCTATAGCTTTATTCGTTGCAAATCATTTCTGCCCTGACCAAATAATAGTTTAGGTTGAGTAGCCAACCGTATTGTCATCCACTGGTGGCGCTATAATTGCAACCAGTTGCAAATACAACAAGTTGCATTTACCGACGATGGTGACATGACAGAAACACATACCGACCTGCTCGCCCGCCTGGTGAAACTGGGTTACCGGGTGACGCCGCAGCGCGAATTGCTGCTGGCCGTGCTGGGCGAGACGGACAAACACCTCAGCGCAGAGACGCTCCTGGAGCGCGTGCGGGCGGTTTACCCGCGCGTCAACAAGTCGGTGGTGTATCGCAACCTGGAGCTGCTGGCGCAGTTGGGGCTGATCTCGTGCGTGGATTTCGGCCAGGGGCGCGTGGAGTATGAGGTACACCATCACCCCCACCACCACCATCTGGTCTGCCGCAACTGCCATGCCATGATCGAAATCAACAGCGACGCCTTTGCCGATATTCAACACGGCTTTCTGGAAACGTACGGTTTTGCCGCCGAGATGGATCACCTGGCGCTCTTCGGGCTTTGCCGCGATTGCCGGGCACAGATGCCCGTCCAACTCAGCCACCACCCGCATACGCTATGACAACTCAGGCCGGGATGTGCGCTACCGGCGCGATGGTTGATTCGTGTCCTTTGCAGCGTAATGACATCACTTATTCGCGTGTATTCGTGAAGATTCGCGGATAACATCCGGAGGTCTCAATGCTGAACTCCCCCGCCTACATGCACATCCCCGACGGGTATCTCAGCCCGCTGACATCGCTGATCCTCTTCATCCTGGTGCTGCCGTTCTGGTACCGCGGCGTGCGCGGCCTGCGCCGGCGCATAAACGCGCGCAACGTTCCATTGATCGCGCTGATGGCGGCGTTCTCCTTCATCATCATGATGTTCAACGTGCCGCTGCCGGGCGGCACAACCGGGCACGCCGTCGCGGGCGCGCTGGTGGCCATCGTCCTCGGGCCCGATATCGCCGTGATCGCCATTTCCATCGCGCTGATCATCCAGGCGATCTTCTTCGGCGACGGCGGCATCCTGCAGATCGGCGCCAACTGCTTCAATATGGCGGTGGTGCTGCCCTATATCAGTTACGCCATCTATCGCCTTATTGCCGCCGGTCGGCCGATCACCTCGCGGCGGCGCGTCGTCGGCGCAGCGGTCGGCGGCTGGATCGGGCTGACTGTGGCCGCATTCTTTGCCGCCGTCGAATTCGGCATACAACCCATCTTCTGGCACGCCGCCGACGGGGCGCCGCTGTACGCGCCCTATTCGCTGAGCGTGGCGATCCCTGCCATGGTGATCCCCCACATGCTGATTGCCAGCGTCATCGAGGGTTTGGTCGCGGCGTTGGTGGTACTGTACCTGCAGCGCGCCAACACGCCGGTTCTGGAAATGGCCGAGAGACCAGCCGGCGCGGTCGAGGCCGAGGCATCCGGGAGTGTCAGCCGACTGCGCTGGTTGTGGGTCGGGCTGATCATCCTGGTCATAGCGACCCCATTGGGGCTGCTGGCGCCCGGCACCGCCTGGGGCGAATGGAGTTCGAGCCAACTCGCCAACATGGGCCTGATGTTCATCCCGCACGGCATGGCTGCCCTGGAAAACCTGTGGGGCGCGCCGCTGGCGGGATACGATCTGCCGGCGCTGGGCAATACCAGCCTGGGATACGTGCTGTCCGCGCTGGTCGGCGTCGCGCTGGTCGCAATCATCGCCTGGTTATTTACACGGCTGTTCGCCTCGGCCCAGCCGCACGAGGGGCAGAAAGAGCAGTGACAAGCCGCGCAGAACCCGCATTGCCGCAGCCCGCGTCGGTGCGGCGGCGCAACGGCATGGTGGAACGCACGCTGGCCGGCATCAGCCAGGCTATGGAACACGCGCTGTTCGCCGAGGAAACGGCCCGGCGCGCCGGGCTGTTGCAGGCGCTTGACCCGCGCGTCAAAGTGCTGGCGATGCTGGCGCTGTTGATCGCGGTGGCTCTGTCGCGCAGCCTGGCGGTCATCGCCGGCCTGTACGCCGTCACTCTGGCGCTGGCGTGGGCATCGGCCATCCCGTTGGGTTTCTTCATCAAACGGGTGTGGCTGTTCCTGCCGTTCTTCACCGGCGTGATCGCATTGCCTGCGCTGTTCATCACGCCGGGGCCGCCGCTGGCGCAGTTGCCGCTGGGATTGGCCATCACGCGCGCGGGCGCGACAACCGCGCTGTTCCTGTTATTGCGTGTCAGCACATCGGTCTCGCTGGCTGCGCTGTTGATCTTCACGACACCCTGGAACGACGTGCTCAAGGCGCTGGGAGTGCTGCGCGTCCCGGACGCGGTCATCCTGATCTTCGGCATGACCTATCGCTATATCTACCTGCTGCTGCGCACCGCCAACGACATGTTCCTGTCGCGCAAGAGCCGCGTGGTGGGGCGGTTGAGCGGGGCGGAAGAGCGCCGCATGATCGGCGCCAGCGCCGGCGTGCTGCTCGGCAAGTCCCTCCACCTCAGCAGCGAGGTTTATCTGGCCATGCAATCGCGCGGCTACCGCAGCCATTCTCATACGCCGAGCGTGGCGACATTCGTCATGCGCCGTCGCGACTGGGCCGCGCTATTCATTGCGGCGCTGATCGCGGCCGCAGCCATAGTCCTGGGCCGATAGACGCCGGCGAACCCTATGAACAACGAAACTGTGTTTGAACTGCGCGATGTCGCTTACGCCTATGAGGGGAAACAAACGGCGCTGGAGCATGTCAGCCTGTCGATCCAGGCCGGCGAGCGGGTGGCTGTGCTCGGCTCGAACGGCTCCGGCAAAAGCACGCTGCTCAAGCTGTTGGACGGCCTGTACTTTGCCACGCACGGCGTCATTAGGGCATATGGGCAGCAGTTGACCGAGGCGGCGTTTGACGACGACGCCTTCAACTTCGCCTTCCGCCGCCGCGTCGGGCTGGTATTCCAGGACACCGATGTGCAGCTTTTCTCGCCGTCGGTGTGGGAGGAGATGGCCTTCGCGCCGATGCAACTGGCGCTGGGGCGACAGGAGGTGGAGGCGCGCGTGGATGACGCGCTGCGCGCACTGCGCATCGAAAAACTGCGCGACCGCGCCCCGCACCGCCTGTCGGGCGGGGAGAAGCGCCGCGTGGCGCTGGCTTCGGTGCTGACGCTGCAACCCGAAGTGTGGCTGCTGGACGAGCCCACCACAGGGCTTGACCCGCGCAGCCAGTCCTGGCTGATCGACTTCATCGCCGAACAGGGGCAGGCCGGCAAGACCGTGATCACGGCCACCCATGATCTGAGCATCGTCGACGCTATCGCCGAGCGCGTGTTTGTATTCGACGAATCCCACCACCTGGCGGCGCAGGGCGCAGCGGGCGACATCCTGGCGGACAATGGATTATTGCTGGCCTGCAACCTCAGCCACGCGCATCGGCATCGCCACGCCGAGACCGGCGAGGAGCATACCCACCCGCACAGCCATCCGCCGGCGCACACGCATCAGCACGCCGCCGGATCGCAGGGATCGACGGCGGACGTACAATCTCACTAACCATTTTGCGAAGGACATCAAGAGTATGAAAGTTGCGCGTTTACACGGCGTCCACGATTTGCGCCTGCACGACGAACCCGATCCTCAGCCCGCGCCGGGCCAGGCGGTGGTGCGCGTCACCTCGATCGGCGTGTGCGGGTCCGACCTGCACTGGTTTGCGGAATCCGGCATCGGCGACGCCCGGCTGGCCCGCCCGCTCGTGCTGGGTCACGAATTCGCCGGCGTGGCGCTGACGGGCAAATACGCCGGCCAGCGCGTCGCCGTCGATCCCGCCGTCCCGTGCGGGGAGTGCGAATACTGCGTTGAGGGCAACCCCAATTTCTGCATCCATATGCACTTCGCCGGACACGGCGCGGATGACGGCGCCATGCGCGAGTGCATCAGTTGGCCGGAGCGCCTCATGTACCCGCTGCCCGCCGCCATCGACGACGCGGACGGCGCGATGCTGGAGCCGCTCGGCGTAGCCATCCACGCAGTCGATCTGGGGCACGTCAGGCCGGGCATGAGCGTGGCGGTGTTCGGCAGCGGGCCGATCGGCCTGTTGACACTGCAGATGGCGCGCCTGGCCGGCGGGGTCGATCTGTTCGCCACCGATATCCTGCCGCATCGCATGGAAGCGGCGCTGAAATATGGCGCGACGGCAGTGCTGCAGGCCGATGGGACAGAGGCGTCTCAAATCCTGGCGGCAACCGCCAAACGCGGCGTGGACGTATCCTTCGAGTGCGCCGGCGAAAATGAGGCGGTCGAAGCGGCCATCGCGGCGACGAAACCCGGCGGCACGGTGGTGCTGGTCGGCATCCCATCCGACGATCGCACCAGCTTCACCGCATCGGTGGCGCGGCGCAAAGGGCTTACCATTCGCATGTCGCGCCGCATGAAGCACACCTATCCGCGCGCCATCAAGCTGGTCGAGCGCGGGCTGGTGGATGTGCGATCCATGGTGACGCACAGATTCCCGCTGGCCGACTCCGTGAAAGGTTTCGATACCGCCCTGCGCCGTGAAGGCCTGAAGGTTGTGATTGAACCGTGATGAAGAAAAACGCCGGCGCCGCGCAAAGTGTTCTGAACCGTTGCGCGGCGCCTGACGCTTGATGAATCCGTCCGCTACTCGAACAGTCTGCGCTGTCGTAGCCGGCTGCAATGATGGGTCGTGCAGGATTGCGGATTCAACGGGACACCCCCCAGACGACCCACAGGATACGCGCGCGCGGCGCACGTGTGAATACGAAGTTTGGCGTATTCCCAAGTAAGTCGCCAAAAACCCAGACTCCCGGAATCTCCGAGATTCCGGGAGTCTACGCGCAACTAACCTAAGCAGGCCGGCGGCTGGCATGCCGCATCAGTTGCGCCAGAGACTTGATACCGAGTTTCTTCATGACGCTCTTGCGGTGAACTTCCACGGTGCGGAAGCTGATGCCCAGTTTCTCGCCGATCTTGCGATTGGTGTTGCCCCCCAGAACCAACTGATACACCTCGCGCTCGCGCAACGTCAAAGACTCCAGCGGATCTCCGGCATGGGGATCGGTCTGGATATGGTTCCATGCTTCCATAAGCGACGGGCTGATGCTGATCTCGCCATTGCGAGCCGCCTTCAACCCGGCCATGATCGTCTGTGTGTCGTCGGTCTTCAGCAGGTAACCCTGCACCCTGGCCAGATGCGCCTTGTACAGCAACGTTTCATTTCCAACAGCGGCAAAGATGACCGTTCGGACGTGCGGGAATCGTTTCGAGACCTGATGCGCGACTTCGATCCCGCCTATGTCGGGCAGTTCGGTTTCCAGAATCACCATATCAGGACGCTGAATCTCCACATTGTGTACAGCCGATAATCCGTCGCAGGCCTCGCCGGCGCAGGTGAACTCCGTGCTCTGCGACAGCAGCATGCGCAGTCCTTGCCGCGTCATCTCATGGCTGTCCACCAGCAGCACGCGGGTCTTCTCTTTTTCCAGCATCGCGCCAGTACGGCACGGCAACGTGATTTCCAGCAACGCGCCCTGACCCGGCGCGCTGTCCAGCCTCAAGTCGCCGCCGGCGGATTCCACCTCACGGCGCAGTTCCAGCAAGCCGAATATGCTTTCATTTCCGTTTTCCTTGAGCCTGCTGATATCGAAGCCGCGCCCGTCGTCGCGGACGCTCATGTGCAGCATCTTGGGGCCGAAGTGCACCTGCACGTTGACCTGGTTCGCGTCGGCATGCCGCAGCACGTTGATCAGCGCTTCACGCACGCCGCGGTAGGCGACGCGCTCCACATTGGCGGGCAGGCGCTTCACGCGACCGGAGATATGCAGGTGCAGCTTGGTTCCAGTCGTGCGAGCCAGCCGGTCGATATATTGCCGGACTGCCGAGCGTAGGCCAAGATCGGCCAGCAGCTTGCTGCTCAGGTCGATGCCCAGTGATTGCGTGACGTTTTGCGTCTCGCTCAACAGGCGCAGGTTTTCGTTCAACAAACCGGCCAGCGGGTGATCCAATTTCAAGCCGGCCAGCGTCGCCTCGGTGTTCTTCTGCAGCTCCACCAATCGATAACCGATAGCCTCATGCAACTGTTCCGCGAGGCGCAGACGCTCTTCTTCCTGGGCGTGCGTCAGGCGCGAACTCAGGGCTTTGGCTTCAGCTTCGCGCGCGCGAACATCCAACAGCGTGATGCGTTGATCGACCGCCGCCGCCACCAGAGAGGCGAACAGATCGAGTTTATAAATGTCATCTTCGTCGAAGACGATGCGCCCTTTGTCTGCCATACCAATCGTGCCGATCAGCCGACCCTGCCAGATCAGCGGCAACGACAGCGCGGACACGACACCCTGCCCGGAGTAATACGGGATGTTATTTTCCAACTCCCCGTAACGCTGCGTCTGAACCGGCAGGCGCGTCTGCGCCGACTTGCCGGTCAAGCCGTCGCCCAGCCGGGTGCGGGTGCCGATCAACTTATCCGGGAATCCTGTCGCAGCGACCATGACCATGTAATCCGCGCCATCATAAAGATACAAACCAGCCATGTGCATATCGGTC
The DNA here is from genome assembly GCA_023382055.1 of Chloroflexota bacterium. GTDB lineage: Bacteria > Chloroflexota > Anaerolineae > J036 > Brachytrichaceae > CAIXPS01. The sequence continues at coordinate 13,194 of JAMCQN010000139.1, read as the reverse complement.
AGCATCAGCGCGCCGCGCAGCGCTTCGCGATACAGCGTTTCTATGGAGTCTGCCTTCGCCAGCGCGATGCCTACCTGATGCAGCCTGGTTAGATGCTCTTCGTTGTGGTGGCTGGCTTCAAACAGGCGCGCGTTCTCTATGGCCAGCGCCGCTTGGTCGGCAAAGGCCTGCAGGCGCCCGATATGGGATTCGTTGAAAAACCCGCGCGTGCCGCTGTCGAAGTTCAGCAATCCGATGGTTTTGCCCTTGATGCGGATCGGCGCAGCCGCGTACGAACGCAGCCACTCGGACCCGGGCAGCGAAAACCATTCCGCATAGGTGGTTACATCGGGGACGACCAGTGGTTGCCCGGATTCGAGCATGCGCTGGATGGACGTATAGATGGATAACGGCAAGCGCAGGTTGCGCAGCCATTCCTCCTGGCCATACCTGGCATATCCCCGCAATCCCGCGATATAAACCTCGTTGGTCGATTCGTCCAGCAGCATGATGTTCGCTGCATCGTGCGACACCACCCGATATGCATTCTCCAGAATGCGCTCCAACACCTGTTCGTAGTTCAACGTGCTGCTCAGCGCGGCAGCGGTATCGCGCAGCGCCTCCGCCAGGGCGCGCTGTTCGCGCTCGGCGGCCTGGGCCAGCTTGCGCCGGCTGATGTCGCGCCCTACCGCCTGGAACTCGACCACCCGGCCCTGTCGGTCGGTAATCGCGCGGTTCGTCCACTCCAGCCAGCGGCGCGCGCCGTCAGCCGCCAGAGTGGGGTGCTCATTCATGGGCGTACCGGCTGTCTGAGCCAGGATATCGAACTGTTCGCGCAGGTCTGCGTGAATCTCCGGCGGCACATGCTGTAAGAGGCTTTGCCCGATCAGCTCTTCGCGCGTTTTGCCGAAATAGCGGCAGTAAGCAGCGTTGACGAAGGTCAGGGTTGTATCGGGGAGGAAACGGCAAACCAGTTCGTTTTGATCCTCCACGATAGCGCGGTAGCGCTCCTCGCTGTCGCGCAGAGCTTCTTCGGCCCGCTTGCGTTCGCTGATATCCTGAATCTGTGATAACACGCACAGCGGGGCGCCGCTTTCATCGCGCATCAAAGACGCGCTTAACAGCACCCAGATCGTGCGCCCGGTTTTGTGAATATAACGCTTCTCCAGTTGGAAGGATGGGATCTCACCGGCAATCAACTGCCGCCCCAGATCCAAGTTGACGGTAAGGTCATCGGGGTGTGTAAATGCGTTGAAGTGCATCCCTGCCACTTCGGCGGTGGCGCGCCCCAGCATATCGCACATGGCGCGGTTGGCTGCCAGACAGCGACCTTCCAGATCGACGAGCACGACGCCGATGGCGGCGTACTCAATGGCGTCAAAGAAACCAGCGCCAAATAACCTGTCCAGCGGGATGTGTGCCGCCGCTGCAAACCGCTGCATGTGGTATCGCCAGTTCTGCAGCGATGAGTCCGCCGCCTGGCCTTGCGCCATTATGGGCGCTTCAGTCGCTCTCTCCTGTGTCATGACCGAACCCTCACACCAACTGCCCGTGCTGGGACTTCAGACGCGCCACTATCGCCTTGACATCCTGGGCGCGGCTGCGCGGGCAGATCAGCAACACATCCGGCGTATCGACGATCAGCATATCCTGCACGCCGATAGTGGCCACCACGCGCCCATCGCTGTACACCAGCGAGTTGTTGGTGTCCAGGCCTATGAAATTGCCGACGATAGCGTTCCCGGCGCCGTCGCGCGGCAGGATATCCGCCAGAGCCGCCCAGTCGCCCACGTCGCTCCAGGCCAGGTCGGCCGGTATGACCACCGCATCGTCGGTGCGTTCCATCACGGCTACGTCAATCGCGATATTCTCCACGTCCGACCACGCCCGCATGATGGCGGACTGCTCGGCCTCCGTGCCGATGGCGCCGACGATCTGCCGCAGCGGCACGGCCACGCTGGGGCAGTGCGATTCCAGTTCGGCCATGATGCGGTCGGCGCGCCACACGAACATGCCGGCATTCCAGTAATGATCGCCATTCTGGACATACACGCGGGCGCGTTGCTCGTCCGGTTTCTCGACGAAGGCTTCCACCCGGTACGTGGCGTAACCGGCTTCTTCATACAGCAATTCGCCGCGTTTGATGTAGCCGTATCCCGTGGCCGGGCTGGACGGATGGATGCCGATGGTCGCCAGATGTCCGTGTTCGGCGGCGTGCTCGCCGACGGTCAGCACCTCGCACAGGCGGTCGGCGCGCTGCACGATGTGGTCGGAGCTGAGCACCGCCATCACCGCATTGGGGTCGTGATTCAGGATATGCAGCGCGCCCAACCCGATGCAGGGCGCAGTGCCCTTGCCCGCAGGTTCAACGATGATGTTTTCGTCGGGCACGTTAGGCAGGTGCTCGGCCACCATTTCGGCGTATACCATGCCGGTGACCACAAAGATGTGCTCGGGCGGGATGATGGGCAATATGCGATCCACCGTCTGCTGCAACATGGAGCGCTGCACACCGTCTGCCGTCTTGGGGCCGAGCGCCAGGAATTGCTTGGGCCTCCCGCTGCGGCTGTATGGCCACAGCCTTGTGCCACTGCCGCCCGCCAATATGAGCGCGTACATCGTCATGAGTGAACCTCGTCAGCCTGGAATGACCGAACCGCAACCATGCCGCCCTCCAGTCAATGGAGGGGTCGCTAAAAGCCTTGCGAAGGTTGCAATAAGGCAGCTTGATTTTCTGCGCCCCCTTCGCAAGGTTTTCTGCGTAACACATTTATACCGTAAATGATTTATAATAAACCTAAATCGGAGCCGAAAACTGGCCGTATAGGTAAGCTGCTCGACCGCAAGGTCGATCTAGGTTCTTCCCCGCCTTCGTGCGGGGTTTTTTGTTGCTATATTTCGATCAACACCCCTTGCTGTTTACCTCGCTCTTTCATGGCGCGAAACTCCGGCGTGTCTATTTCGACCGTGGCACGGATGAAGCCCGCCAGAGTATCGGCCAGGCGAATCAATGGGTGGTATTCATCTTTGGAAACACGATGCAGTGTATGCCCGAAAATGCCACCTGGGGCACGATCTAGCCAGCCGCGGCAGCGCGTCAGATGAGTGACGGTACGCGTTTTCGCAGGGGCGAAGCATTGCCACGCGGCTCCAGCAGGTTGCGATTCGATGGCAATGCTTCGTCCCTGCCGCGAAACCGTGCCATAATAGGCCCCAACCACCAACCGCAGCGCGCGCACCGCGCGCTGCGCGAGGGCGGAGGGGGCGACGGCAATGCTGAAAATCGATCAGATTCTACAAGGACGGTATCGCATCGCCCGGGTGCTGGGGCGTGGCGGCATGGGCGCCGTGTACGAGGCCCGCCACATCGAGCTGGATACGGTCTGCGTTGTCAAGGAAATGCTGCCGCCCGACGATGCGGAACTGGTTGAAGTGATGGCTCGCCAGTTCAAGCGCGAGGCCAAAATCCTGGCCAACCTGAGGCACCCCAACCTCCCGCACGTCTCGGATTATTTCACCGAAGGGGATAACTACTACCTGGTGATGGACCTGATCAGCGGGCCAAGCCTGGACAAACTCATTGGCTCCAGGGGATTGCCGGAAGCGACGGTTTTACAGTACGCCGACCAGTTACTGAGTGTGTTGGAGTATGTGCATACGCAGGGAGCGTTGCATCGCGACATCAAGCCAGCGAATATCATCGTACAACCCGACGGGCGGGCGGTGCTGGTCGATTTCGGCCTGGTCAAAGTCACCGGCGAGGGCATGTCGAGCTTCAGCATGCGCGGCTTGACGCCGCATTACGCCCCGCCGGAGCAGTACACCGGCGGCACCGATACACGGAGTGACCTGTACTCGCTCGCGGCCACGCTGTATCAGGCATTGAGCGCTCGGCCGCCGATGAGCGCGGCGGATCAGTTCGCCGGCCAGCCGCTGCAATCCCTGCGCCAACTGCGCCCTGATATCAGCCCGAATACGGCGGCTGTGATTGAGAAGACGCTGACGCTGGACCGCATGAAACGCTGCCAGAGCGCCGCGGAGATGCGCGCGGCGTTGAAGGGCGCGGCGGTGCCCGACAACCCAACGGTATATCCCGACAGCCGGCAGCTTCCCGTCTCCGGGACGAAAGTGCTGCCGATGCCGCAAAAACAACCTATGCCGCGCTGGGCGCAGATCACAGTTGGCGTGATGGCGCTTGGGCTGGTGGCGCTGCTGACGGTCGTGGTCGCGCCGGGGCTGCAGGCCCGGCCGCCCGCCGCGCCCACAACGCTGCCCTCGCCCCTGCCGACCTGGACGCCGCGTAGCGCCAGCGCAACGACGATCAATCCCACTGTTTCGCTCGAAGCGACGATTGCGCCTGCGGCGACTTTCACGCCCATTCCTGTCGCTGCGACCCTCGCGCCAACGGCGACGCCTGTCCCGACCGCGGTGAGCAACCTGATGACGCTGACCCTGGCGCCAGGGGTGACGATGGTTCTCGTGCGCGTGCCGGCCGGCCAGTTCCTGATGGGCAGCGCGGATTCCGATCCAAACGCCCAATCCGATGAGAAGCCGCAACACAAGGTGATGCTGGACGAGTATCTGATCGGTAAATACGATGTGACGAACGCGCAGTTCATGACGTTCGTGAAGGCAACGGGGTACAAGACGACTGCAGAGAAGGAGGGGAGCGGATATGCGTATACTGGAAACGGCTGGGCGGATGTGAAAGGGGCTGACTGGCAACACCCCAAAGGTCCAGGCAGCGACCTTGGCGGCAAGGATAATCATCCAGTAGTGTTAGTCAGTTGGGATGATGCGGTGGCATTTTGTGCGTGGGTACGTCAAGTCACGGGGCGCAATGTTAAATTGCCAACCGAGGCGCAATGGGAGAAAGCCGCACGCGGGACTGATGGCCGCATCTACCCGTGGGGGAACAGCGCGCCGGATGCAACGCGCTTGAATTTCAATATGAATATCAAAGATACGACGGAGGTGGGGAAGTACAGCCCGACCGGCGACAGCCCGTACGGAGCCGCAGACATGGCTGGTAATGTTTGGCAGTGGACTGCCGATTGGTATGGTGATACTTACTATACCAACTCGCCTGCGAGCAATCCACAGGGACCAACGTCAGGTCAATATCGCGTGATGCGCGGCGGTGCGTGGGGCATCGATCCGGCCACCGTGCGCGCGGCCTTCCGCGACAGGCTCGGTCCGACTCTCCGCTACGATAACCTCGGTTTTCGGGTGGTGGTGGCGTCTGCCCCTGTTCCGTAGCTCGGCACTCTGATTCCTCCGATCTCTGTGCTCTGAAACTCCGCTCCTCTGAATCTGAGGGGTAGGGTCTGGGGAGGGGTCTCCCTCCCCAGCGCAGAAAAAATCGCAAAAATCCAAGTAGGTATGATGGGCGGGCCGGGTAGAAATGCCCGGTCAGGCAGCCCGGGAACAGGCGTGATGCGCGGCGGTGCGTGGAACAACAATCCAAACACCGTGCGCGCGGCCAACCGCAACAGGAACGATCCGACTAACCGCAACGATAACAACGGTTTTCGGGTGGTGGTGGCGTCTGCCCATGTTTATATGCCCCTTCTTCTGGCCGCATCCAATGATGGATGCGGCGGCGGTGTGCGCACCCGCGCAAGACCGTTCCGGCAATGTTCACCTGCTACGGCGGTTGAACCGAGGCGAAGGGAGAGGAACAGCGCCGGGCGTGTCTGGTCCGCGCGCAGGCCCGCATGGGCCCGGCGATACAGGGCGTTGCCGGCGCCGGGCGCATACAAAAGACGGGGCATAGCCTGGTTGCAAAACCCGCTATGCCCGCCCTTTGGTCTGCTTGAGCCAGCCGCCCAACAGCTTTCCAATTTCGGTGACCATGCGGCTGACATGCTCGTATTGACCGCTGCTCAACCAATGCCATTCGAAGGCGAAGCGCAGATAGAGGCGCGTCTTATTGAGTTGTGCATCGGCCGCCTGCAGACAGGCCAGCCGCGCCGATCCATTGCGCGCGTTGGCATCAAACAGGCACTCCTGAAAATCGAGCGCGGCATCCTGCAGGCGGCGAGTCACCACGAAACGCTGGTTCTTCGGGAAATCGTCGCAGTGCGGCAACAACCACATCAACAGGTCGCGCGTCTGAGTAAAAATCACCATGTCATCCATATATGAAGACATCATACGCTGGGATAATCTCTGGTCGGCGTTTCACAATGCCGCGCGCGGCAAGCGCGGCCATGCCGATGTAGCCGCCTTCGAATATCACCTGGCGGACAACTTATTGCAGTTACAGACGGAATTGCGCGACCAGAGTTACAAGCCTGGCGTATACCACAGCTTCTACATCCATGAACCCAAACGCCGCCTGATATCGGCGGCTCCGTTTCGCGACCGCGTGGCGCATCACGCCCTGTGTAACGTGACAATTCCGCTGCTGGAGCGCTGGTTCATCCCAGATAGCTACGCGAACCGCGCGGGCAAAGGAACTCATCGTGCGCTTGACCGCTGCCAGGAGTTCGCGCGGCGTTACCCCTATGTGCTGTCGTGCGACGTGGTGCAATTTTTCCCATCGATTGACCACGGGATTCTGCGCGAGACATTGATCGGCATGTTGCGATCTGCGGACCTGCTGTGGTTGATCGACGCGATCATGCAGAGCGGGTGCGGGGTGCTTTCCGAGGAGTACAACATGGTCTATTTCCCCGGCGACGACCTTTTTGCCGTGAATCGCCCGCGCGGCCTGCCGATCGGCAACCTGACTTCGCAGTGGTGGGCCAATTGTCATCTCAATCCCTTCGATCAGTTCGTCAAACGCGAACTGGGTTGCCCGGCCTATATGCGTTACGTGGATGACTTCCTGCTATTCGGTGACGACCTGAAACAACTGTGGGCCTGGCGCGAGCAGATTGTGCAACGGCTGGCGCGCTTTCGCCTGACGATCCATCTGCCGCAGGCGCATCCGTATCCGGTGAACGAAGGCATCCCCTTCCTGGGTTTTGTTGTATTTCCGGATCGCCGCCGCTTGAAGCGGCGCAAAGGGCTGGCTTTCCGGCGCAAACTCAGAACACTGGTCAAGACCGCGCCGTATCAACAGATAGACGCGGTTGTGCAAGGCTGGATCAACCATGTGCGCTTTGGGAATACCTATGGGTTACGCAAGGCCGTGCTGGCTGATGCGGGTTTGCTGGCGGAGGAGGGCGGGGATGGCCGATGAGATGGCAATCTTCACGCGCACCTACGATTTTATCTCGTGGCTGGTGCCGCTCACGCTGAACTTCCCGCGCAGTCAGCGCTTTGTGGTCACCAGCCGGTTGCAGTCCGCTGCGCTGGTGTTTCAGGAACGGCTGGTGGAAGCGAACAGCCGCCGCGCGCGGCAAGCCGCGGCGGCATTGCGGGAAGCGGATGCCGAACTGACCAAAGTGCGCCTGTATCTGAGGCTGTGCGAGCGCTGGGAATGGATGAGCAGCGGCCAGTACCGGCACGCCTCCGCGATGGTCGCGGAGATTGGGCGGTTGCTGGGCGGATGGATGAAAACAGTCATGCCCGAACCGAAAGGTTCGTCGTGAAGGTCCCGACCGATGACGCGCGCGTGTTGCGCGGCGGTGCGTGGAACACTGTCTGAATCACGGATTTAACAGATTAACGGATTACACGGATTGCATCGAGCACGCATCCGCGAAATTCGTGTAATCCCGTAATCCGTGATTCAGACAACATGCTCAGCGAAGGGATGTCACCGGATGACATGATTGTTTAGGATATGCCGGCACAGTCCCCAAGTACCGGTATAACGCACATGATTATCCAACCCCGCACAGTGGCGTTCACTTCCGCGACCGGTGATGCGCGAGCGCCCCGGGCAAATACCCAGACAGCCCGCCCCTTAAACCAGCGGGTTTCGGGGCGGGCGTTGTAGGGGCGAAGCATTGCCATCGAACCCTGGGCACCTAAAGTTTGATGGGCAATGCTTCGCCCCTACCGTGGCATCGCGGCGGTTGATATGTGTGCGCCGGCGCGACGGCCGTCGATGAAAACCTCACGGGTTTCTGAAACCCGTGAGGTTTGTTTACTTGCTGTCCTGCCTTACGGAAACAGCCGTCTTGCCTTGACCTCGGCCACGGCGTCCTCGCGGAAGCGGTATAGCCGGGCGGGGCGGCCTTCGTGCGAGCGATGGGCGCCGGTCGGCTCGATGACTGCGGCCTGCAGGATGCGCCGGCGGAAATTGCGCTTGTCCAACTGCTCGCCCAGCACGATGCGCCACCGGATAAATCCGGCGTCTGACATGGGCGAAACCGGCCAAGGCCGGTTAACGCGCCTGGGCGCGTTTGCGCGCAGCGTGTGCCAGCCTGTGGTTTCGAACCACAGGCACGGCTGACGGTGTGCGCGGTTCCGTGGGGGCGAAGCATTGCCACCGAACCCTGGGCACCTAAAGTTTGATGGGCAATGCTTCGCCCCCACCGTGGCATCGCGGCGGTTGATATGTGTGTGCGCCGGCGCGACGGCCGTCGATGAAAACCTCACGGGTTTCTGAAACCCGTGAGGTTTATTCACGCCCCGCCAGACCAGGATTCGGTGGCAATGCTTCGCCCCTGCCGAGATCATCGCCATCCACGCCATATTGCCCGCGATCGACGATCGACTGGCGGTTATGCCGGCCCTTACCCGAATCTCCAATCTCCAATCTCTCTTTCTTCATCCGTGCCGGCGCATGAAGGCCTGCATGCGTTCGAGGGCCTGCTCGATTTTCTCGTACGACTGCGCGTAGGCCATGCGCACATAGCCGGCCCCGCCCGCCCCGAAAGCGTTGCCGGGGATGACGGCCACGTGTTCCTCAGCCAGCAGTTTGTCGGCAAACTCCTCGTCGTCCATGCCGCTCCTGCTCACGGAGGGAAAGGCATAGAACGCGCCGCGCGGCTCGAAGCAATCCAGCCCCAGCGCATTGCACCCGCTCACGATCAACTTGCGGCGGCGATCATATTCAGCCACCATGCGCTGCACGTGTTCCTCGCCCTGCTTCAGGGCGACGATTGCGGCGGCCTGCGCCGTGGTCGGGGCCGACATGATGGTGTACTGATGCACCTTGCGGGCGGCGCCCAGCAGTTCCTGGTTGGCCGCCATATAGCCGATGCGCCAGCCGGTCATCGCGTAGTCCTTGCTGAAACCGCCCAGCAGGATGGTGCGGTTGCGCATGCCAGGCAATTGGGCGAAGCAGGTATGCTTAACGCCGTACACCAGGCGGTCGTATATTTCATCGCTGATGACCAGCAGATCATGTTTCTCCGCCACCGCCGCGATTTCCAGCATGCGCTCGCGCGTAAGCACCGCGCCGGTGGGGTTATTGGGGTATCCGATCAGGATCGCCTTGGTGCGCGGTGTGATGCAGGCTTCGATCTCCGCGCCGGTAACCTGAAAGCTGTTCTCAACCTTGGTTGCGATCGGCGCCGGCACGCCGCCGGCAAACACGACCTCCGCCGTGTAGGCGACGAAACACGGCTGCGGCACGATCACTTCGTCGCCCGGGTCGATGATGGCCGTCATCGCTAGGTAGAGCGCCTCGCTCACGCCGACAGTAATGAGCAATTCATCTTCGGGATGGTAAGCCACGCCATACATCGAATGCAGGTGTTCGGAAACCGCACAGCGCAACTCAACCGTTCCGGAGTTGCTGGTGTAGCGGGTTTCGCCGCGGTTCAGCGAAGCGATGCCCTCACGCAATATCGGGTCGGGCGTGACAAAGTCCGGTTCGCCGATGCCCAGGGAGATGACGTCGGGCATGGTGGCGGCAATGTCGAAGAAACGTCGAATGCCGGATGGCGGCACGGAGGCAACACGTTTTGAGATGAGTGATTTCATGATCCCGTTCAGTCCGCATCGAAACCGACGACGCTGGAGTCGCCCACATTGAAACGGCGCGGCCGCCCGATCAGCACCGCATCGCGGCCGATCAGCGAATTCGCCAGCACGTGATAGGTCACATACGCTCCCGCATCGACGACACTGTCGCTGACGAGGCTGTTGACGATCTGGCAGCCTTCGGCGATGGTGGCGTATGGGCCGATCACGCTGCGCTCGATTTTAGCCGAGGGGTGTATATGCACCGGCGGGATGATGACGCGCCCGTCGTTCTGCCACAGGGCGCTGTTGTCGTGCCCATGCTCCAGCAGGTAGCGGTTGGTTTCCAGAACCGTCTCCGGTTTTCCGCAATCCAGCCATACATCGACGGTCTGAGGCCGCAGCGATGCGCCTTTCTCAATCATCAGGTTAAACGCGTCGGCCAGGAAGTACTCGTCCTTGGTCTTGATCCTGCGCTCGATCAACTCAGAGCAGGCGCGCATCAGGACCTGGATATCCTTCACATAGTACATGCCGATCACCGCCAGGCGGTTGCTCAGGTCGGCTGGTTTCTCGATGAAGCTGCTGATAAAGCCGTCGGGATTGACTTTAACCACGCCGAAGCGGCGCGGGTCTTCCACTTCCTTTACGAAGATTACGCCGTCGGCGGTTTCCCGGCCCAATTGCGCCAGGTCGGCATCCGCCAGGGTGTCGACGAATACGATGACCGTCGGTCCCTGCACCAGGTCGCGCGCCAGCAGAATGGCGGGCGCCTGCCCGTTCAGCTCCTTCTGCTCCACATAGTGGCCCTTGATGCTCGGATAGGTGGATTTGACGTACTGTTCGATCTGTTCGCCCAGATAGCCGACGATGAAAACGACTTCCTGAAGATCCTGGTTCATCAGTCTGTCCAGGATATGCCCCAACACCGGCTTGCCGGCCACGTTGATCAACGGCTTTGGCTTGCTGTAAGTATGCGGGCGCAATCGCGTGCCGAACCCGGCTAATGGAATGATGACGTTCATGCTTAACACCCCTGATAGGTCAAGCTTAACATTGGTTTGCGTGTATGCCAGTTCGTATGGCGCTGATAGGCATCTGCCGCGCGCAAAATGACGTTTTCGTCGAAGGCCTTGCCCAGCAATTGCAGCCCGATCGGCAGACCGGCGGCGTCAAAACCGCACGGCACGCTGATGCCGCAAATTCCGGCCAGGTTGCAGGTGAGCGTGAAAATATCAGCCAGGTACATCTGGATCGGGTCATCCGCCTTCTCGCCGATCTTGAACGCGGTGGTCGGGGAGACCGGCGTCGCGATGACATCGACATCGGCAAAGGCGCGCTCGAATTCCTGTTTGATCAGCGTGCGCACCTTTTGCGCGCGGATGTAGTAGGCATCGTAATAGCCTGCGCTGAGCGCGTAGGTTCCCAGCATGATGCGCCGCTTGACCTCGTCGCCGAACCCCGCGCCGCGCGTCCGGCGATAGGTATCGATCAGGTCGGCGCCCTGCACGCGCAGGCCGTAGCGCACGCCGTCGAAACGCGCCAGGTTGGCGGAAGCCTCGGCGGTCGCGATCATGTAATAGACGGGCAGGGCCACGCCGGTGCTGGGCAGGCTGATCTCCTGCACCACGGCGCCCAGCGCGCGCAGTTGCTCGATGCCGGCGCGCACCGCATCCGCCACTTCGGTCTGCGTGCCGGGGATGAAATACTCGCGCGGCACGCCGATGCGCAACCCGCGCACATTGCCATCCAATCCAGCCGCATAATCCGGCGCGGGCGCATCCACGGATGTGGAATCGAGCGGATCACCTCCGCCTATCACGCCCAGCATGATCGCGGCGTCGCGCGCATCTTTTGCCAGCACGCCCACGCTGTCCAGCGACGACCCGTAGGCGATCAGCCCGTAACGCGACACGCGCCCGTAAGTGTTCTTCAGGCCGGTCACGCCGCACAGCGACGCGGGCTGGCGCACGCTTCCGCCGGTATCAGTCCCGAGAGCGGCGCAGCACAAGTCGGCCGCCACAGCCGCCGCGCTGCCGCCGGATGAGCCGCCCGGCACGCGCGTCCGATCCCACGGGTTATGAGTGACCTGGAAGCCCGAATTCTCCGTCGATGAACCCATGGCGAATTCATCCAGGTTGGTCTTGCCCAGGAACACCGCGCCCGCGGCGCGCAACCGGGCGACGCTGGTGGCGTCCCAGGCGGGCACGTAGTTCTCCAGGATGCGCGACCCGGCCGTCGTGCGCAGACCGCGCGTGCTCAGCACATCCTTGAGCGCAATCGGCGCGCCCAGCACAGGTGTGTCTTCGCCGTTTGCGATGCGTTCATCCGCCGTGCGTGCCTGCGCCAGGGCTTCTTCGTCATTCACCGTGATGAACGCGTTGAGCGCGCCGTTCAGTTCGTGAATGCGGGTTAAGAAAGCGCGCGCCAGTTCAACGGAACTGAACTGGCGTGCGCGCAAACCCTCCCGTGCTTCATGTAGAGTGAGAGAGCTGAGTTTCATTCGTCCTTGTTGTCGAAAGTGGCTTGTACCTCAAAACTGGCGCCGTCGCTGCGCGGGGCGTTTTTCAATGCATCATCACGCGCGATGCTGTCGCCTGCGGCGTCAGGCGCGCGCATGACATTGTGGACAGACAGCACGGTTGCCGTCGGCGGAATACCCTCGACATCAATCGCGGCCAGTTCCGCGGCGTAATCCAGAACGGCGGAGAGTTGCTGCGCATAACGCGCCTTCTCCTCACCGGTCAGGGAGAGCCGCGCCAGCAATGCAATGTGATCGACTTCCTCGACCGTCAGGTGTGCCATGTTTATGGATTTGCGCTTTCCAATTCGGCGGTGCTGACCGGGCGCGGGGCCGCGATCTTGGGCGCTTCGATCAACGGGGGTTCGATGTCGCCGCCCATGTTGGTCTGGCCCTTCAGGAAAGCGCCTTCGTTCAACAGGAGCGAATTGACGTTCAGGTCGCCCCATAGCTTGCCGGAGCCGGTGATCTCGACGCGGTTGGCCGTCACGTTCCCTCTCAGCGAACCCGAGACCACGACGTTGTACGCAGATACCTCTGCTACGACGGTGGCGGTATCGGCGACGATCAGGTTTCCAGTGGTCTGGATGGTGCCGTCGAATACACCCTCGATGCGGATGCCGCCGTCGCTTTGCAGCGTGCCGTTTACCTGGCAGTTGGGGCCGATCACCGTTTCGATTTTAGGCGCCGGTACCCCGGACGGGGCGCTGGCTGCCGGCGGAATGTACTGGCTTGTCGAGCCTGTCGGCTGGGTTTGTGGAGCAGGGGCAGGCTTTTCTCGTCCAAACATTTTTTAATCTCCTATAGTTTATGGTGTGGTTTTATGCCACGCCGCCAGGGCGCGGTATGCTAGTGGTTCTTGTCAACGGGTTGGGCAGCGCCGTCCG
>JAMCQN010000062.1:13063-28531 GCA_023382055.1 Chloroflexota bacterium | reverse complement strand
AACCTTGCCGCGATCAGCCACCTGAACCCGGATTGGTTCGACCTCGACGTGAACGCCGACCACCGCAGCGTCGCCAATCAATATATCCATACGGCGGCGGAAACGTTCCCTTACCAGGGCGCGGTCTGGGCAGTGCATGCCGCACGCCTGTTCTCGACGCTGCTGGGTTGCCTGACCGTGCTGCTGGTGTACGCCATCGCGCGCCTGCTCGTTGCAGCATCGCATGGGGGCGGCAACTCTGATCTGTTGCCTCTGTTGGCGGCCGCACTGGTGGCGCTGAACCCCAAGTTCATCCACGTCTCCAGTATTGTGAGTAACGACATCGCCATCACATTGGCAGCCACACTGGCATGCTGGTGGATGGTTCGAATGGCGACTGGAGATTGGAAATTAGAGATTGGAGATAAGAGATTAGAGATTGGAGATAAGAGATTAGAGATTGGAGATAAGAGATTAGAGATTGGAGATAAGAGATTAGAGATTAGAGATTCGCGATTGTCGCTGACTTCCAATCTCCAATCTCTCTTCCGTAATCTCCAATCTCCAATCTCTAATCTCCTCTTGGGTGCTCTCATTGGCATCGCCGTGCTGTGCAAAGTGACGGGGCTGGGTCTGCTGTTGCCGGCGGGTGTGCTGATTGCATTCTCTGCGCTCCGGTTGCAGTCACACGCGCGCTTGCGGGGTGTGTTGCTGGCCGGCCTGATGCTGGCCGCCGGGCTGGCGCTGACGGCCGGTCCCTGGTTCGCGTATAACGCCGTCCAATATGGCAACCCGCTGGCATGGGCGCAGGTGCAGGTTGCCAACCAGGCGCTGTTGCGCCAACCTCCGCTGAACGTGCAGCAGATCATCGGCGCCATCCCGGAGGTGCTTGTTTCGTACTGGGGCGTGATCGGGATCGAGTTGCGCTTCCCGGCCTGGGTCAACTGGGTGTTCGGCGCGGGACTGGGGCTGGCCATACTCGGCATCATTAAGATGGCCATCACCGCCTGGAGACGGAACCCTGTCGATGGAACTGTCCACAGACCCGTGGTCATTGCCCTGGCGCTGCTGGTGACCTGGGAGGCTGTGCTGTTGGCCTCCTATGCGGTGTGGTTGCGCGACTACGTGGGCACTGAGAACAGCCGGCTCATCCTGCCGGGCGTTGCGCTGGTTGCTATCGCGGTTGCCGCCGGTTGGTTGGCGCTGATCCCAGCGCGAGCGCGGCCGGTCGTGATAGCGCTTGTGTGTGCGGGTATGGCACTACTAAGCGCCGGGACGCCATTTCTGATCGTACAGCCTGCCTTTGCCACGCCCGTGTACCTGACCGACGCACAGCGCGCGGCGCTGCCCGGGCAGACCGGCGTCACTTTTGGCGGCAAGATCAGGCTGCAGCACGCCCAGATCGACAGCCGCAGCGTCAAGCCGGGCGAGCCGCTGGATGTCTCGCTGTATTGGGGCGCATTACAGCCACTGCGGCAGAGTTATCATGTGATCCTCTCGGCGCGCGACCCACAGGGCCAACTCATCGGGCGGCTGGAAGCCATTCCGTTCAACGGTCGTTTCGACACGCAACGCTGGGCGACCGGGCGCATATTCCGCGACGATTACCGCCTGCCGATTGATGCCGCCGCGCAGCGGGGCATCGCGACCGTGCAGGTATCGGTGCGCGGCATCTATGAAAAACCGCCCCTTCTGCCGGTCGACGGCGCCGGCAGCGACCGTTTCACCATCGGCCGGTTCAAAGTGCTCGGCCCGATCCAGGCAGTCGCCGCGCCCCAGCACGTCTTCGACGCTTACTTCGCCGATGCGGGCGCGCGCCTGATTCAGTTGCAGGGTTTCGACACGTCTGTGGGCGATGGCAGTCTCTCGCTGGCATTGCACTGGCAGTGTCTTCAACTCCCCAATCAGGATTACACTCTATTTGTTCATGTGTTAGATAGCAACGGGACGATAATTTCACAACAGGACGCGCAACCGCTGGACGGCGCGTATCCGACCAGTATGTGGGATGCAAAGGAACAGGTCATCGATCGGCGCACTATCGCAATTCCAGGGTCTGCCGCAAGTTTGCGCATCGGGTGGTATGCAGCCGGGTCAGGCGCGCGCCTGCAGGCGCAAAAACCGGATGGCAGCCGGTGGGCCGACGATTCCGTCATCATCCCGCTACCCCACAACGCTGAACCATGATTGCAGCTTCCGAGATCACTAGAACCATAGCAGAGGATAGGTAACCATGACTCAAACAAATCCACAGGCAAAACGCGCCGCGCTGCTGGGCGCGACGCTCGCTGTCGCGCTGCTGCTGGGCGCGCTGTTGAACCCCGCCGTCAGCAGCGCCCGCCCGGCTGACGAATTGAAAGTGCCGGATGGGTTCGCAGTCGATACCATCGCCAACGTTTTCGAATGGCCAACCGCATTCGCATTCCTGCCCGATGGGCGCATGCTCGTCTCCGAGAAGGGCGGCATGTTGAAGATGATCGAGAACGGCATCGTGCGCGCGCAGCCGGTCATCGACCTGCGCGACCACGTGAACGACTACGTTGATCGCGGTTTCATCGATGAGCGCAACCCGATCCCGATCACGAAGAACCATTACATCTATCTGTTCTATACCTACAAGCCGATCAGCATGCCGCATGACTCGCCCGCCACGGTGATGGGACACATCGAGCGTTACGTGCTGGACGGCGATGTGGCAGTTCCGTCCAGCAAGAAGGTGATTCTGGACGATTTCGAATCCACGCGCCAGAATCATTCAGTCGATTCCCTGCGCTGGTCGCCGGAAGGCTACCTGTTCGTCTCGCTCGGCGAGGGCGCGCCTTCCATCGAGGTGACCGACCTGGCATACCGCGCCCTGAACATCGACGACCTGCATGGCAAGCTGCTGCGCATCAATAAGGAGGACGGCAGCGGTGTGCCCACGAACCCGTTCTACGATCCACAGAACCCCAAGAGCGCGCGCTCGCGCGTGTGGGCGTATGGCATGCGCAACCCGTTCCGTTTCGCGGTGCATCCCATCACCGGGATTCCCTATGTCGGCAACGTGGGCGACGTGACCTATGAAGCGCTGTGGCGCGCGCTGCCCGGATTGAACTTCGGCTGGCCATGCGTGGAGGGCATCATCAACCGCCCGGATTACGGCTCCAAGCCGCAATGCAAGGGCATCAACATCAACACGGTAGCGCCTGCAGAGTGGAACTATCCGCATTACTCCAAGAACGCCTCGCTGACAGGCGGCGACTTCAATTTCTCGAACAACTTCCCCGCCAATATGTACGGCGATCTGTTCCTCGCCGACTACTCGGTGCAGTGGATCAAACGCGCGGTGCTGGACAAGAACGGCAAGGTCGTGCGCATCGTCGATTTCGCGTCGGGCATGGGCGAACCGGTGGATCTGAAATTCGGGCCGGATGGCGCGCTCTACTACCTCTCGATCTACTCCGGCGGCCTGCGCCGCATCAGTTACACGAATGGCAATCACATGCCGGATGCCAAGCTGAGCGCCACGCCGGTCGCTGGTTCCGCGCCGTTGACGGTGACATTCAGCGCGGCTGGATCGAGCGATCCCGATAAGCAAGCGCTGCACTATACGTGGGATTTCGGCGACGGCGGCAAGGCGCCGGGGCTTGAGGCCGCGCATGTGTATACGGCGAACGGGCAGTACATCGTGCGTCTTACCGCGATCGATACCGCTAACGGCAAGCGCACCGCGGAACAGTTGATCACGGTGGGCGACGCGGCGCCGCAGGTGAGCATCACATCGCCCGGCAACGGCGATGTCTATCTCCCTGGCCAGAGCGTCCAACTCGCCGGTCAGGCCAAAGACATGCTGGGCAATGCGCTGGCAGGCTCGCAGGCCGGCTGGCGCGTGACGCTGCACGACGGCGGCGCGACGCGCATCCTGACCGAGACGACGGGGTTGGCCGCGACCTTCGAGATGCCGAAGGCGGCGAATGACGGCGCCTACGTGGAAGCGTTGTTCAGCGCGCAAAGCAGCGGGGGCAGGGTCGGCGCAACGCACATCGATCTGTATCCGCCCTCGCAGGATGGCTATATCCGCACGTGGTGGCTGTCGCACAGCTTCCCGTATGCCAAACTCGACGACGATCGCCTGCCGGGCAGGCGAACTATATTCCCAAACCCGGCGACCCGTCGTTCTATGTGATTCGCACGGACCCGAGCAGCCATATCGTGAACCTGCACGATTACGTCACACCCGGCTACAACGACATGGTTTACGCCTTTATCTGGGTGGACGTGCCGGAGGATCGCAGCGGGTTGCTGGGCATGATGTCGAACAAGGACATCGGCGTGTGGCTGAACGGCAAGAACATCTGGTCCAACAAGGTGAACCGCGCCATGCCGGATGACACGCGCGACATCGACCTGCCGCCCATTCAGCTCAAGAAAGGGTTGAACGCGCTGATGGTGAAACTCCCTCAGGGCGAGGGCGACTGGAGCTTCAAGGTGCGCGTGCTCAACCCCGACGGCTCGATCATGCAGGACGCGACGGTTAAGACGCTGCCGCAGCAGTCGTAGCGAAAAAGATTCAAAAGATTCCCGGAATCTTAAGCTGAGCTTCGCTCAGCCAGAATCCGGGAATCTGAATCTGTGCTTCACGCGAATTACTTCGCCGCGACGCCGTGCTTCAACGCGGCATGGGCGGCCGCCAGGCGCGCGATTGGCACGCGGAAGGGCGAGCAGCTCACGTAATTGTTGCCGACGCGATAGCAGAAGTCCACCGAGTCGGGGTCGCCGCCGTGCTCGCCGCAGATGCCGACTTCCAGGCTCGGGCGGGTCTTGCGGCCCTCTTCGACGGCCGTGCGCATCAGCACGCCGACGCCTTCCTGGTCCAGCGTCTGGAACGGGTTGGTGGGCAGAATGCCGTCTTCCACGTACTTCAACAGGAAGCCGCGCTCTGCGTCGTCGCGCGAGTACCCGTAGGTCATCTGGGTCAGGTCGTTCGTGCCGAACGAGAAGAACTGCGCCAGCGTCGCGATCTCGGCGGCCGTCACGGCGGCGCGCGGGATCTCGATCATGGTGCCGAACTTGTATTTCACGGTGACGCCCTTCTCCTTCATGACTTCCTTGGCCACCCGCTCCAGTTCCGGCTGCACGTGCTTCAACTCGTTGACGTGGCCGGTGAGCGGGATCATGACCTCGACGTGAGGCTCGTAGCCTTCGTTCTTCATGTTGCAGGCCGCCTCGAAGATGGCGCGCACCTGCATCTTGATCAGTCCCGGAATCATGATGCCCAGGCGGATACCGCGCAGACCCATCATCGGGTTCTGCTCGTGCATCTGGTTCACCGCCGCGAGCATAATCTCCTTGCTCTTCAGATCCGCCTCTTCTACCTCGCTGATGCCCTCGTACTTGCGTTTGGCATACAGATTGGTCACGTCCTTCAGCAGTTCATCCCCGCTGGGCAGGAACTCGTGCAGCGGCGGATCGATCAGGCGGATGATGACGGGCAAGCCGGTCATCGCGCGGAAGAGACCTTCAAAATCGCCGCGCTGGAACGGCAACAGTTCCGCCAGAGCCTGGTCGACCTCTTCGGCGCCTTTGGCCAGGATCATGCGCTGCACGATGGGCAGGCGCGTTTCCTCGAAGAACATGTGCTCGGTGCGGCACAGGCCGATGCCCTGCGCGCCGAACGAGCGGGCGCGTTCAGCGTCTGGCGGGTAGTCGGCATTGGCCCACACCTGCAGGCCGCGGAACGGCTTGCCGTTGAGATGGCGCGTCTTGCGCGCGCTGATCTCGTCGGCCCACTTCAACAGGGTGACCAGGTCTTCCTGCTCTTCGAATTTGGGGGCTACGGTAGGCAGCTTGCCGATATAGGCTTCGCCTTTTGCGCCGTCCAGAGAAACCCACTCGCCCTCGCTGACCACGTGGCCGTTGGAACTGACGGTGCGGGCGGCCAGATCGATCTTCAGCCCATCCGCGCCGCAGACCGCCGGAATGCCGAACTGGCGGGCGACCACTGCCGCGTGGGATGTGGCGCCGCCACGGGCGGTGAGAATGCCCTTGGCCGCGACCATGCCGTGCACGTCGTCGGGCTTCGTCTCGGGGCGGATCAGGATGACGGCCTTGCCCTCTTCCTTGCCCCACTTCTCCGCCAGGTCGGCGTCGAACGCGAGCATGCCGACGGCGGCGCCGGGCGATGCGTTCACGCCGGTGGCGAGCACGCGGCCCTCGGACTTGGCCTTCTTCACTTCTTCTGCGTCAAACTGGGGGTGCAGCAGGAAATCCACATCGGTCGGGGTGACGCGCTTGAGCGCCTCTTCCTTGCTGATGAGTTTCTCATTGGCCTGGTCAACCGCGATCTTGATGGCGGCTTTGGCCGTGCGCTTGCCGTTGCGGGTCTGCAGCATGTACAGCTTGCCCTGTTCGATGGTGAACTCGACGTCCTGCATGTTCTTATAGTGCTTCTCGAGCTTGCCCGTGATGCTCATGAACTGCTTGTACGTCTTCGGCATCTCCTTTTCCATCTCGCTGATGGGCTTGGGAGTGCGTATGCCGGCTACCACGTCTTCGCCCTGCGCGTTCAGCAGGTACTCGCCCAGCATCACTTTGGCGCCGGTTGAGGGGTCGCGCGTGAAGGCGACGCCGGTGCCGCTGTCTTCGCCCATGTTGCCGAAGATCATGGTCACGACGTTAACGGCGGTGGGCAGCGTGGACTTCCAGCCCATCTGCCTGGCGTAGGTCCTGGCCTTGTGGCCGGTGGCGCTGCGGAATACCGCCATGGCGCACTCGCGCAACTGCTCGTACACATCCTGCGGGAAGTCGCGCCCGGTCGCTTTCTTGATCACCTGCTTGAACGCGCCCGCCAGTTCCTTGAGGTCGTCGGTGGTCAGTTCAGTGTCGTGCTTGTAGCCCTTGGCTTCCTTCAGATGATCCATGGGCGCATCGAACTTCTCGTCGTCGATGTCGAGCACGGTGGCGCCGAACATCATCAGCAGGCGGCGGTAGGAGTCGTAGGCGAAACGCGCGTTGCCGGTGATCGCGGCCATTTCCTCGACGGTCGCGTCGTTCAGGCCCACATTCAGCACGGTTTCCATCATGCCGGGCATGGATTCGCGCGCGCCGGAGCGGACGGACACGAGCAGCGGGCGAACGCCCTTCTTGCCGCCGCCGAACTGCTTGCCGGTCTTCTTCTCAACGACCTTCATCGCCGCGAGCGCCTGTTCCCAGGCGGCCGGGGCGATTTTGTTGCCGATCTTGACGAACTCGTCGCATACCTCGGTGGTGAGGGTGAAACCGGGCGGCACCGGCAGGCCGGCGCTGGTCAT
The DNA here is from genome assembly GCA_023382055.1 of Chloroflexota bacterium. Taxonomy (GTDB): domain Bacteria; phylum Chloroflexota; class Anaerolineae; order J036; family Brachytrichaceae; genus CAIXPS01. The sequence goes on along the minus strand of JAMCQN010000062.1, from coordinate 21,263 downwards.
GTCCCACAGGCCTGCGCCCTTACCGCCGAGCAGGTTGCGTACGTCGCTCCAGGTGGGCGCCACTTTAGCGACAGCCCTGGTGTCGTCAAACAGATAGACCCATTGCTTCGGGGCGGGTGCTTTGCTGGTCTTTGTGGCGCCTTTAGCGCCGGCGCTCTTCTTGGAGGCACTCGCCTTTACGGCTGTCTTCGTGGTTGTTTTGGTTGCCATTCTGCAATCTCTCCTGAATAATCCTTTGGCAGGCTCTTATGAGGCTTAGCCATTTAGTATTAAGTCAAACCTGTTAATTCTACGACAGATGATGCTGTTTGGACAAATTCGCCTGACCGTTGTGGTGCATGTGCGAAAAGTGACCACTGTCATGCCGAACGGAGTGAGGCATCTTGGCGAATATCGCCCTGTACTACAGCGTTGAATAGGTTCCTCGTCGCTGTAAGATGCAATCGCAGATTTCTCGTCTCAGGGGGACTGCTCAGCACATAGCCGCGCCGTCGCGACAGAACATACAGAGAGATTTCGAGCTGCGCAGCTCGAAATGACAGTCGCGCTTGTTCCCGCCCTTGCAATGACACATCGCGGCATGCTTGATTCGGTATGGCGGCTTCCCATAAGTCATTCACGTGCGGCTTTACCGCGCTGAGCTATTCAACCAGAAAGACAACTCCGATCTAGTCGTCTGATTGTCATGGAATCGGTAATACGCCATCTGCAGGATAGCAAGTCATGGGGGTCGTGGTGATGGGTACGTCAGAGGATGGAATGCTGTATTCGCCGGCAACTCTTCCTGCAAACGTTTCAAATGGGAATAGCGGAAATGCGTTGATGCTGTAAGCGACGCCATTTTCACTGAAACTAACTCCATCCGTGAAACGAACATGCTGGTAGAACTGCCTGTAAAACCATGTAGCCTCTGGTCCCTCGATTGCCCGAGGCACGATCTGGTCCACATTCTCCAGAGTCGACGAGATCAATTTACTCAGTGGCAGCGATAACGGCCATTTAAGGTAATCCTTTGCATAGGTGCGCTGGCCGTACGATCTGACAACGAGCGCCAGCCGATTCGGGACGAAGCTTGTTAATGTGCGGGGTTCAGTATGTGCTAATAATGAGTCTGTGTCGCGTATCACTTTGGGCACATAGCGATCCTTTACAGAATCAGGCTGGCCTTTAAGCACATTCAGTAATAGATTCAACTCGTAAAAACTGACAGTCTGTGTCAACCATGCGTTCACTTCGATGATGGTCGAGGGTGCGCCTTCATCTGCCATCACACCTTCGTACTGTGCTCGATTGGTATTCTGATCCCAGTCCTGCGAGGCGAGATTAAGAAAGCCTGTTTGGTCAAGGGTGTTCAGAAGCGCACAGACTTCCTTACGGCTGAATTTGCCTTGCATGATCTCAATGTGGTTGTCTGACAACTGCCCCGTAATGAAGGTTCCATTGGTATAGAGAATAGTCGGCACCCCTCTATCCAACTGCATGCCTCCATCGCCTGGTCCACCGTAATACTGGACGAGTACAGGTCCGGCTTCCCATGTGTGGGTGATGAGTGCAGGGATAGGCAGGGGTGTGGCTGTGGGCCACGGTGTTCCGGTGGGTATCGCTGTGGGTAAAGCCGTACTCGTCAGTGTCGCGGAAGGCAAGGGCGTTGACGTTGCGAGTGCCTTCGTCTCAGTCGCCGCAAGTCTTGTCTGTGTTGATGTTGGGATCGCAGTGGCTGATGAACCGCATGCAACGGTCAACGCAATCAGCAGTGCTGCAAGAATGAGACGTCGTGTCCGCTTTAGTATGGGTGCTCACATTTCTGACTCAAGTGTAGTACCGGGCTGTGATGTGAGCGCGAGAACTATAGTTCGCCCACGGAGGGAGTGATTTCCCGCCAGTAGGAGGCGACCGGTAAGATGCGAAATAATACCGGATGTCCGCATGACATCCGGGTTCAATCTGCCAGCTTCCTCTAATGTCAAGAGGAGTCAGGCGCGCCGCATACTTTTAGAATCCTTCTAACTTGCTCAGGTCGGCGAGGCAGGGGGCGGCGTACGGTCGATGCACTCTCCAGGAGGTTCTGACACGAGCGCAATATTCTTGGGCCCGTGAAAAGGGAGTGTTACGCGGGTAACCTTCATCTTTTTCTCCAGATAATAGTTTTCGATTGCTGCAAGGAGCTCTTTCGTTCCCAATTTTTCCGCGGACCAGAAGTTGCAGCAGGGCACCAGAACCACCGGCCTCACGAGGGCGGAAGCAGCGACTTCGTGCAACGCCTCGTCACAATGTAAACCGACGATCAGATCGTAGTAAGTCGCCATGCTCGCCAGGTACTCTTGAGGCCGGCTCGTTACACCTTTCAGAACCCAGCCGCGCGGGTCAATAACTTCACACTCGTAGTTGTAATGCTTGGAAAGAATGCGTGCGAGCATTCCCTGTCCCCCTGCGACATCGGCGATGTATTTCACGCGGTTTCCATAATGCTCGGCGACGAAATCTGCTACGACGTCGAACCGCGCCGGGTCGCCATGAAAACGGTGTCTAGCCATTCGTCAATCGTCAATCCACAATCGGCTATTCTTAGAAGCCTTCCAGCTTGCTGAAGTCCACGATGCCATGCGCCTGCGCGACGACGCGCTGCAGCAGCGCAAGGCGGCCGCGCCGGATGGCTTCATCCTCGGCCATCACCAGCACCTGATCGAAGAAGGCTGTAATGGGCGCGACGAGTGTCATGAGGTTGCTCATCAGTTCGTCAACCTCGCGCGCCTGCGGCAGGGCAGCCACCGCCTGGTGCAGCGCATGCGTAGCGGGGTCGGGATCGGCGCTGACATCCAGCGGCAATTGCTCGGGCAGGTCGCGGGTGATGCGGGCGCTGCGCGAATAGGCTGCCAGCATGACGCCCCATTCTTCGCGCCTGACCCATTGCGAGAGCTGCGCCACACCGAGCTGGGCGTTATAAGGGTCGTCGCCCTGCGCCGAGAGCAGCGCGTCTACAACGTCGAAGCGGTGGCCGGCTTCCAGCAGCAGCGCGCGCTGCCGTTCGACGATGAACTTGTGCGCCGCGTCCAGCGCCTCCGGCGCGGCCTTCAGCGGCAGCAGCGCCGCGGCCGCGCGCAGCCCCGCCTGCAGCGAAAATGCCCGTTTGTTCTCGACCAGGTTCTGCACGACGCCGATGGCCGCGCGACGCAGCGCAAACGGGTCGGCCGAGCCTTTGGGCGCCAGACCCACGGCGAATAAGCCCGCGATGCTGTCGAGCTTGTCGGCCAGCGCAACAATCAATCCCGCCAGCGTCTTCGGCGTTTCGTCGCCGGCGTAACGCGGCAGGTAGTGCTCGTAGATGGCCGTGGCGACGGCGTCTATGTGCGCCTCGTCATCCTGCCCGTGGTTCAATTTGTAGTATTCGCGTCCCATCACCCCTTGCAGCGAGGTAAAGTCGATCACCATGCTGGTCGCCAGATCGGCCTTGCATAGTTGCGCGGCGCGCTCGGCGACGGCCAGTTCCCCCGTATCCGCGCCCAGCGCTTCGCCGATGGTTTTACTCAGCCGTTCGATGCGCTTGGCCTTGTCCGACATGCTGCCGAGCTTGGCCTGGAAGGTCAGCGTCTCCAGCCGGGGCAGATACTCATCCAGGGGTTTCCGGGTGTCGTGGCGGAAGAAGTAGGCCGCGTCCGCGAAGCGCGCGCGCAAGACCGCCTCGTTGCCGGCGCGGACTTCGTCCAGATACTGGTCGTCCCCGTTGCGCACCGCGATGAAGTGCGGCAGCAGTCTGCCGGTCTGCGCATCGACGACCGGGAAGTAGCGCTGGTGCTTGCGCATTACCGTCATCAGCACCTGCTGCGGGATGTGCAGGTAATCGGCCTCGAATGAACCGAGTAACGCGGTAGGCTGCTCGACCAGGTTGGTCACTTCGTCCAGCAGGCTCGCATCAACCGGCACGCGCCCGCCGACCGATGCGGCGACGGCATCCACCTGGCGGCGGATTTCCTCGCGGCGCGCATCCATCGCGCCGATGATGTGCCGCCCGGCCAACCGCGTTGAATATTGCGCGGCCGCGCTGACGCGGAAGGGTTTACTGCCCGCGCCGCGCGGCCCGATGCTGGCGTTGCCGCTGCGCAACCCGGCGTATTCAAACGGGATGACTTCGCGCCCCAGCAGTGCGACGATCCAGCGGATCGGGCGCGAGAACGCGACGTTGGCGCCGTTCCAGCGCATGGTCTTCTCGAAGCCCAGTTTGGCGATGACGGCCGGCAGGATTTGCGCGAGCACGTCGACCGCCGGGCGGCCGTCCTCGTGCTTATTGGCATAGACGTAGCTGCCCTGCGCATCGTCTTTGACGATCAGCGCCGCCGGCTCGAGGTTGAAGCGTTTGGCGAACCCGATGGCCGCCTGGGTGGGGTTGCCGCTCGCGTCGAAGGCGACTTTAGCGCTTGGCCCGCGCACCAGTTCATCCAGCGAGCGCTGTTGCGGGGCGACGCTCTCCACGAGCGCAGCGATGCGGCGCGGCGTGGCGATCAACCGGATGGCGCCGTGATCCAGACGCGCTTCGTCCAGCGCAGCGTTCAGCAATCTACCCAACTGGTCTTGCGCGACGGTCACGTCGCCGGCCGGCAGTTCCTCGACGCCGATCTCGATCAGCAGCGGCGCCGGCCTGGAGATTGGAGATTGGAGATGGCTTGGCATCCCTTTGGGATTGGAGATTGGCGACGCCAATGCAGGCTTCTCCTTAATCTCTAATCTCGAATCTCTAATCTCCTCTTTCTCTAATCTCGAATCTCCAATCTCCTCTTTCTCCTCTTTCAGCCACGGATACCCCAATTCCTCTCGCTGCTTGAGGTATTCCACCGCCACCTGCCGTGCCAGGTCGCGCATGCGGGCGAAGTAGCGTGCGCGCTCCGTCACGCCGATGGCGCCGCGCGCATCAAGCAGGTTGAAGGTGTGCGAGCAGTTCAGCACGTAATCGTGCGCGGGCGTGACCAGGCCGCGCTCCAGGGCGCGTTTGGCCTCGCCCTCGTAGTCGTCGTACAGTTCGTGCAGAACTTCCACATCGGCCTCGTTGAAGGCATACTTGCAGCGCTCGACCTCCGGCTGCAGGTTCACGTCGCCATACGAGCGTTGGCTGTCCCATTTCAAGTCCCACACCGCGCGCACGTTCTGGATGCTGTGCGACATGGCGATGCGCTCCAGCCCGTAGGTCAGTTCGAGCGAGACCGGGTTCAGCGTGAAGCCGCCGGCCTGCTGGAAGTAGGTGTACTGGGTGATTTCCAGCCCGTCCAGCCACACCTCCCAGCCCAGACCCCACGCGCCCAGCGCCGGCGATTCCCAGTTGTCCTCGACGAAGCGGATGTCGTGATGGGCCGGGTTGATGCCGATGGCTTTCAGGCTTTCCAGGTAAAGCGCCTGCGGCTCGGCTGGCGCTGGCTTGAGGATGACCTGGAACTGCGTATGCGTGTACATGCGGTTGGGGTTCTCGCCGAAGCGCCCGTCGTCGGGGCGCACCGACGGCTCGACGTAGGCTACATTCCACGGCTCTGGGCCCAGCACGCGCAGGTAGGTGGCCGGGTTCATCGTGCCGGCGCCGACGACCTGGTTGTAGGGCTGCCAGATCAGGCAGCCCTGGGCGGCCCAGAATGTTTGCAGTTTCAGAATAAGGTCTTGAAATGTGAGCATGAATATCGAGTTCCGTTTTAAGGTTATGCTTTCCTGATGTTGGGTTTCGCGGGTTTATTTTACATGGCGGGTCGGCGCGCTGCTTCGCCGTCACCCTTCATCGTCACCCTTCACCGTCACCCTTGCAAAGGCTCCAAGCCTTTGCAAGGGTAGGTGTAACATCATTTACAATTGCCCGCGCTATAAGTACGTGATTCGGAAGAAGTCTGACTTCTTCAAGAAGTCAGACTTCTAAGCGCCGTCGAAACCATGAAAGACCATAGACTCTCTATTGAGGCAGTTCACTGATGCTGGCCCTGATCGGGCGCGCCCGCAGCGAATATCCCCGCCAGTTCTGGCTGGTGTTCTGGGGCATGCTGATCAGCAGCGTGGGCGGCAGCATGATCTGGCCGTTCCTGATGGTCTACGTCAGCGGACGGCTGCGCCTGCCCATGACCGCCGCGGCCAGCCTGATGACGCTCAGCGCGATATCCGGGCTGGTCGCCTCCTTTATCGCCGGGCCGATCGTCGACCGCCTGGGGCGCAAGTGGGTGATGGTCATCAGCCTGGTGATGAATGCCGCCGGCTACGCCTTCATGAGCCATGCCGATACGCTGCTCGTATTCGCCATCCTGATGATCGTCAACGGCATTTTCAACCCGCTCTACCGCATCGGCGTAGACGCCATGGTCGCCGATATGATCCCGCACGAAAAACGCCCCGACGCCTATTCGCTGACCCGCATGGCAAACAACATCGGCGTGGCCGTCGGCCCTGCCGTCGGCGGATTCATGGCGGCTATCTCGTACAGCATCGCCTTCTATATCGCCGCGGCCGGCCTGCTGGTGTACGGGGCGCTCATCACGTTCTTCGCCATCGAAACCATGCCCGCGCACAGCGAGCATCATCATACCGAGCGGCTGGGCGGATACGGCGCCATCCTGCGCGACACACCGTTTATCGGTTTCGTCGCCTCGTTCACCTTCGTGACGATGGCGGCGGCGATGGTGTGGATTCTGCTGGCGGTGTACACCAAACAGAACTTCGGCGTCCCGGAGAGCCAGTATGGCTTCATCCCCACCACCAACGCACTGATGGTGATCTTCTTCCAGTTCGCCGTCACGCTGGTGACCAAGCGTTTCTCGCCGCTGCCGATGATCGCGCTGGGGGCGTTCTTCTACACCGTCGCCACCGCCGGCATCGTGCTGGGGCAGGGCTTCTGGGGCTTCTGGCTGTGCATGGTCATCCTGACGGTCGGCGAGATGATCATGCAGCCCACCGCCAGCACCTACGTGGCCGGGCTGGCTCCGGCGGACAAGCGCGGTCGCTACATGGGCCTGTTCGGGCTGACCTGGAACGTCTCCATGGGCATCGGGCCGCTGTTCGGCGGCATCCTCAGCGACAACCTGGGGCCGGTGGCAATCTGGTATGGCGGCGCGGTCTTCGGGGCGATCAGCGTGCTGGGGTTTCTGCTGCTGGCCTGGCGCGGTCGCCGGCCGGCCCTGCAGCCCAGCCTGGAACCGCCGGTCAGCGCGGTGTGAGGGGCTGTTGTTACAATTCCCCCACATGACCAACACCATGCCCACTGCAGGCGCCGAACGGGTGACGCCGGCGGCGTTTCACGTCATGCTCAAGCCGCGCGGGGCCATCTGCAACCTGGACTGCAAGTACTGTTACTTCCTGTCTAAGGAGATGTTATACCCCGGCAGCCGTTTCCGCATGGCGGACGAACTGCTGGACGACTATACGCGCCAGTACATCGAGACGCAGCAGGTGCCCGAGGTGACCTTCGCCTGGCAGGGCGGCGAGCCGACCCTGATGGGCCTGGATTTCTACCGCCGGGCCATCGCCTATCAGCAGAAATACCGCAAGCCGGGCATGCGCATCTTCAACGCGCTGCAGACCAACGGAACGCTGCTTGACGAGGAGTGGTGCCGCTTCTTTCACGAGCACGGCTTCCTCATCGGCCTCAGCCTGGACGGCCCGCGTGACATCCACGACACCTACCGCGTGGATAAAGGCGGCAAGCCTACCTTCGAGCGCGTGATGGCCGCCGCGCGGATGATGCAGCAGCACCAGGTGGAGTTCAACGTCCTCACCACCGTCCACGCCGCCAACGGCGACCGCCCGCTGGACGTGTACCGCTTCCTGCGCGACGAGGTGCACACGCAGTTCATCCAGTTCATCCCCATCGTCGAGCGCGACAACGACACCGGCTATCAGGAAGGCGAACAGGTGACTAACCGCTCGGTGACCGGGCGGCAGTACGGGCAGTTCCTCAACGCCATCTTCGACGAGTGGGTGCGCCATGACGTCGGGCGCGTGTACGTGCAGATTTTCGACGTGGCGCTGGCGGCCTGGTCCGGCGAGCGCGCCGGGCTGTGTATCTTCGAGGAAACCTGCGGGCATGCCCTGGCGATGGAGCACAACGGCGACGTGTACTCGTGCGACCACTTTGTGGAGCCGCGCCACAAGCTGGGCAACATCGCCGATATCCCGCTGCTCGACATGGTCAGTTCGGAGCAGCAGCAGCGCTTCGGGCAGGCCAAGCGTGAGGCGCTGCCGAGGT
>JAMCQN010000062.1:0-13043 GCA_023382055.1 Chloroflexota bacterium | reverse complement strand
CCCAAGGACCGCATCATCAAGACGCCCGACGGCGAAGACGGGTTGAACTACCTGTGCGAGGGACTGCGTGCCTTCTTCAACCACATCGACGCGCCGATGAAGTTCATGGCCGCCGAGTTGCGCGCCAGGCGCCCGCCCGCCAACATCATGCGCCACATGGCGCAGCAGGACGCCAACATGCAGCGCCTGTTCACCGCGGCGGGGCGCAACGACCCGTGCCCGTGCGGCAGCGGGCGCAAGTTCAAACACTGCCACGGTAGAGCATGACCACCTACGTCGCCCAGATCGCCCCGCAGCGCAGCACGCAATACAGCGCGCTGGCCGACGCGCTGGCCCCGCACGAACTTGCGCTCAGCCCGTTGGGCGGGATGATATCCGCCATCGCGCCGCTTGAGATGGGCGGGCAGCGTTACCTGCGCTTCGACACCCCCGGCGCGCTGGATTACGCCCAGCGGCGCGAGTTGGGCATGCTGGCTATGACCAACGCCTTCTACGAATACCGCGAGCGCTGCGACGGCGTGGATGGGCCGTGGCTGCGCCCCATCGCTACGGCCTACCAGCCGGCCTTCCCGCCTGACCTGGTCATGACGCGCCGATATAAGGGCAAGACCAACGAACTGTTCACGCTGTTTCTGTGCAACGTGGCCCGCCACAGCAGCGCCTTTGCCGCGTCGCCGTGGCAGGACCTGCGCGTGTTCGACCCGCTGGCCGGCGGCGGCACGACGCTGTTTGCGGCGCTGACGCTGGGGGCAAACGCGGCCGGCGTCGAAAAGGACAGCGGCGACGTCGAGTCCACCGCGGCGTTCATCCAGCAATACGCCAGGGAGCAGGGCATCGCCTGCAAGGTGAAAGAGGAGCGTCTGAAAAAACTGGGGCGGCGCTGGTGGTTCGCGCTGGGCAAGGATGCAGCAGCCAGGCAGTGCGTCCTCGCGCTGGGCGACACCCCCCAGTCCGCCGAGTTGATGCGCGACGTCAAGCGTCCCAACCTGATCGTGACCGACCTGCCGTATGGGATACAGCATCACGGCGAGTTGACCGGGTTGCTCGGCGCGGCGCTGCCCGCCTGGGCGGAGTTGCTGCTGCCGGGCGGCAGTATGGCGCTGGCGTGGGACGCCACGCGCTTCCCGCGCGCCGACATGATCGCACAGGTCGAGGCGGTCAGCGGGCTGGCGGTGTTGAACGAACCGCCCTACAACCAACTGACGCACCGCGTGGATCGCGTGATCAAACAGCGCGACGTGCTGGTGGCGCGCAAGGCCGCATGAGGGTTACTGGTAGCGGTTCTCGAAGCGCAGGCCGTGACCGCGAACGGTGACGATGTACTCGTGCTCGGAATCGCTCTCGGCGATGCGGTCGCGCAGGCGGCGCACCAGCGCGTCGATGGCCTGCTCGCTCACGCCGTAGGCGCTCTCGCCCTCCCATACTTTCTCGACGATCTCCTGTCGGCTGACCAGCGCGCCGTTGGCGTCGATCAGCATTTCCAGCAGGCGATACTGCTGCACCGACAGGGGCGGATCGAGGTTCTGTTCGGCGATGAACACGCGCCGGCTATCCTTGTCCAGCCGGATGCCGCGCACGATGGCGTGCATGCCCTGGCTGATCGGCCGCGCGTTCAGCGGGGCGGTGGCGTCGCTGCCCACGAAGGCGATCTTCACGCACAGCGCGATCTGTATCTCATCGCCGTCCTGCAGCTTCTGCGGTTCGTGCACTTCCTTGCCGTTCAGGAACGTGCCGTTCTTGCTCTCCATGTCGGTCAAGACGAATCCCGAATCCGTGCGCTCAATCTTGGCATGCTTGCGCGATACCTGCCGCTCCGGCAGCAGCAGGTGGGCGACGCCGGCCTCGCGGCCGATGATGACGGTGTCGCTGTCCATCAGCCAGCGCTGTCCGGCCATCTGACCGTTCTCGATTATGAGCATCGGGGAATCCTGATTCATCGTATCTAATTCTAAGGGATTTTTCCGCCGGTTCAATTCGTCCGTTAAAATGGGAGCAATGTTAGAGCGAGGAATCGTGCTGCGCAACCGCTACCGCATGGTGCAGCCCATCGGCCAGGGAGGCATGGGTTCCGTGTACCTTGCGGAAGACACGCGCCTGGAAGGCCGCAAATGCGCGATCAAGGCCGTGCGCATCGACCCGGCCGCCGGCCAGGAAATCATCAGCGAGTTGCAGCACCAGTTCTCCCGCGAAGCCAGCGTCCTGGCCCGGCTGGATCATCCCAACTTGCCCAAGGTATCCGACTACTTCACCGAGGCCGCACAGGATTACCTGGTGATGGACTACGTGTCGGGCAAGGACCTCAAGGAGATCGTCGACGAGGCGCGCCGCAACAGCCGCTTCCTGACTGAGATGGAGGTGCTGAACTGGGCGCGCCAGCTCTGCGATGCGCTCGACTATATGCACAACCAGGAGACGCCGGTGCTGCACCGCGACATCAAGCCGAGCAACATCAAACTCACCCCCAGCGGGTTGATCAAGCTGGTCGACTTCGGGTTGGTCAAGGTGCTGGTGAAGGATGACTCGCGCACGATCACGGTGCTGCAGGGGCGCGGCACGGCGGCTTACACGCCCCTGGAACAGTACGGCGAGGACGATACGCATACCGACGCGCGATCCGATATCTATTCGCTGGGCGCCACGCTCTATCACCTGCTGACCAACCAGGCGCCCCCGGAGGCCAAACAGCGCTTCCTCAAGCCCGAGTCGCTCATCTCGCCGCGCGCGATCAACTCAGCCATTTCGGAGCCGGTGGAGCGCGCGATTGCCACCGCCATCTCCATGCACCCCGACGACCGGCCGTCTACGGTGGCGGAGTTCAGGGATTTGCTTTTCAGCGACCACAACAGCGATGGGTCAGCCTATGTCCCCATCGCCTACCCCAAGGCTGCCGTGCTGGATCTGGTGCGCGATAACGTGTTCTGGATCATTCTGGCCGGCGTAACGATGGTGGTCGGTTTTCTGGCCACAGTGATGAAATAACCGCACAGCGACCTGTACAGCCACGACGGTCGTGCTGGCGCTTTCGCGCATAGACTCCCGGAATCTCGGAGATTCCGGGAGTCTGGGTTCTCGTAACCAGAGAGCGTTTGTCTTAACGGCAAACACTCGGCGTGCGGTTAGAATGGCCGCATGAAAATCAACGTCGTTCAGAAGCAGATCCAGGCGCTCCCGGCGGATGCCCTCATCGTCAACCTGTTTGAGGGCGTGACCATACCGGCCGGCGCGACAGGCGCCGTCGATTCTGCGCTGGGCGCTACCGACGGCATCCCGGGCGATGGGGCTGTCAGCCGCCTGATCCGCCTTGGCGATTTCAAAGGCAGGCATAACGAGGTCGCGGTCGTTTACACCAACGGCATGATACCTGCGCCGCGCGTCATTCTGGCCGGGCTGGGACGCAAGGAGCATTTCTCACTTGATCGCGTGCGGCAGGCCAGCGGCGTTGCGGCTCGCAAGGCGCGCGACCTGGGCTGTAAACGCGTAACCAGTGTGGTGCACGGCGGCGGGATGGGCGGGTTGGATGTGCGCGCGGCGGCGCAGGCCACTGTTGAGGGCGCGCTGCTGGGCGCCTACCAGTTTCGCGAGTACAAAACGAACGGCGACAGCGAGTTGAAAGAGATCGCGGATTTCACGCTGGTCGAATTCAATCCGGGACGCTTCCAGGCCGTCAATCAGGGCGCGCGCGACGGCGAGATCATCGCCAGCGGCGCCAACACGGCGCGCACGCTCATCAACCGGCCGCCCAATTATCTAAGCCCTGGTATGCTGGCAGACTATTGCATTGAGATGGCAGCGCGCGTCCGCATCGCCTGCACGGTATACACCGAGAAAGAGATCGCCGAGAACAAAATGGGCGGGCTGCAGGCAGTCTCGCAGGGCAGCGCCAACGCGCCCCGTTTCGTGATCCTGGACAGCATGCCCGGCGGCCGCGGCCAGCCGCTGGTTTATGTTGGCAAAGGGGTCACCTTCGATACGGGCGGCATCAGCCTGAAAGACCCGGCCGGCATGGAAAATATGAAAGCGGATATGGGCGGCGCGGCTGCGGTGATCGGCGCGCTGCAGGCCATCGGCGAACTGGGGTTGCCGCAGCGCGTGATTGGCCTCGTGCCGCTGGTGGAAAATATGCCGGGCGGGCGCGCCTTCCGACCCAGCGATGTCATCACGATGATGAGCGGGACGACGGTTGAGATCATCAGCACCGATGCCGAGGGGCGCTTGATCCTGGCCGATGCGCTGCATTTTGCCAAACGCTATGAACCGGGCGGTGTGGTTGACCTGGCGACGCTGACCGGCGCAAGCATTGTGGCCCTCGGCGAAGGCATCGCGGCCGGCTTGTTCAGCAACAGCGAGAAGTGGGCGGAGCGCATTCTGCAGAGCGCCCGCCAATGCGGCGAACGCATGTGGCAGATGCCGCTGTTCGCCGAGTATGGCGAGAAGATCAAGAGCGATGTGGCGGATATCAAGAACAGCACCGGGCGCACCGCCGGCGTCGGCACATCCGCCTACTTTCTGAAACGCTTTGTGGAGACGGAGCATAATAAGGACGCCTATCGCTGGGCGCACGTGGACATGGCCAGTATGATGTTCAGCACAGAGAATAAAGGCTACCAGCCGCGCGGCGCCATCGGCTATGGCGTGCGCACCCTGGTTGAACTGGCCCGCTCGCAGGAATAACAACCGGTCAGGCTGTTATAATAACCCGCCCGATCATCAGCTCTTCGAACGCCGTCGGTGGGGTATAATCGGCCAGTTCACACTAACTTGCACAGTAAACTATTGATTAGTATCGAGATAATCTGATGTCAACAAAGCGAACCTATCAACCCAGAAAGCGCCGCCGCGTACGCGTGCATGGTTTCCTCCAGCGCATGCAGACCAAGGGCGGCCGCAAGGTATTGAATGCCCGCCGCGCCAAGGGCAGGCGTAAACTCACCGTGGTAGCGAATAACCACGTCAAGAAGATCGATTGGAATGCCGTGTATTCACCGGCCAAGAGCAAGGCCGGCACCAGAGGCAGCAAGTAACCGACCGGTTGAACTCGCTATTTGTCAGGCTTTTCTGCATGCTCGGTCGCCTTCACTCGCCGGCTGATTTTGAGCGCGTGAAGCGACAGGGCAGTTATTGGGGCGGTGGGCGCTGCAGCATCAACGCGGCGCGCCGGCTCCCCCCGACGGAACAAGCCGGTGGATTGCCTTTGGCAGGTGAAACGGAACCGGCACGGATTGGCCTGATTGCATCCAGGAAAATCGGCAACGCAGTGCAGCGCAATCGAGCCAGGCGACTGATGCGCGAATCCATGCGCATGCTGGCGTCGGCGCTTGAGCCCTGCTGGGATATCGTAGTGATCGCGCGGCCCGCCATAGCGGCGCCTGGAGTGCGGATGCAGGACGTGCGGGATGAGTTACAGTGGCTACTGACAAAGGCTCGCTTGATGAAATCGGTCTAGGGATGCAACAGCCGGCCAATATCGGCCAGCGCATAACCATCATCGCAATCCGCGTGTACCAGATGACCATCTCGCGAGCGCTCCCGCCCTCATGCCGGTTCTATCCCTCGTGCAGCGAATATACCCTGCAGGCGGTCGCGAAGTATGGCGTCCTTAAGGGAGGGTGGCTGGGTGTCAAGCGCATTTCCCGCTGTCATCCGTTTCATCCCGGCGGTTACGATCCAGTCCCATAGAGCTTTAATTCGGTTTAATAAGGATCAGTCTTGAAAAGATACTCAGTGCGGGCCCTGGTGGCATCTGCGGTTGGGATACTCATTCTGAGCGCGTGCGGCGGCGGCGAACCGGCGCCCAGTGCGTTCCCCGGTATGCTGGTCGACGGCAGATCAGGATATCTGGCCGACAATATCTACGTTTATAAATTCGACGTGCAGACCGCCTTGCAGGATTGGCAGTTCCCGACGGCGGTAGACAACGCCAACCCGCGCGGGCCTTTCTCAGGCGTTCCTGTCAAGTTCGGTGATGTGATCGTCGTGGGCGGCAGTTCCGGCGTTAACGGCGCATACGATAAGCATGTCTACGGGCTGTCGGATCAGAGCGGCCAGGAAGTATGGCGCTTCACCCCGCCGGGCAACGCCGGCCGTGAATTTGTCGCGGGCGTGGTCACCGATGGCAAGCTGATCTATGCGCCCAACGGCGACGGCAATCTCTATGCGATAGACCCTGCGCAGATAGAGAACGGCCAGCCCAAGGTAGTGTGGACTTTCACGACGGGCAACCGGCTGTGGGGGCGGCCGCTGCTGGCCGGCGGCAAGCTGTATCAGGGCGCCCTGGACCATAAGCTGTATGCCATCGATGCCGCAACCGGAAAAGAATTGTGGCGCTTTGACAAAGCATCAGCGCCTATTGCAGCCCAGCCCGCCATAGCCGACGGCGTGTTGTATTTCGGCGCGTTCGACAGCAATTTTTACGCCGTGAACGCGGGCGATGGCTCGCTGAAGTGGAAGACGCCGGTCGATGGCTGGATCTGGACCGACGCCACGTTATCGAATGGCGCCGCCTACTTCGGCGATGTGCATGGCAAGCTGTACGCGCTGGATATGGCTACGGGAAAGATCCAGTGGACTTATGAAACACGCGACTCAATCAAAGCCCAACCGGTCATATCCGGCTCCACGCTTTATGTTGTCTCGGTGGACACCAATGTGTATGCGTTCGATCTGAACAATATCAGGAAGGATGCGGCTGGCAAGGTGGATTACAACAATACCAAGTGGCGCAATGAAACCCTCGCGCGCCGTTTGGTTTCGACGCCGGTTGTCGTGGGCGACACGCTGCTGGTGCCCATTTTCGATGGCGACATCAAGGTGTGGGCCCTGGATGCGAACACCGGCGCGCGTAAATACCAGTTCCCACTGCCGCCGCCAGCCACTGCCACCCCGGCCAAATGAGCGGGCCAAGTGGACGTGATACGATGTACGGGATAATGGTTGCATTCAACTCTCGCGCTCGCTCTATGTGGCAGCATGTTGTACGGTCTTAAAATGAGGCTTTGATCTGTATGGGCAATATCTTCGATATTTTGGTCGTCAACCCGATGACCAATGTGTTACTACTCATCTATGATGTGCTGTTTCACAACTATGTGCTGGCCATCATTGTCCTGACGATTATCATCAGGCTGGCGACGCTGCCGCTGACGTTGAAGCAGCAGGTGTCCAGCCTGAAGATGGCCGCCATGCAGCCGCAGATCAAAGCGATCCAGGAAAAGTACAAGAACGATCCGCAGAAGCTGAGCGAGGAAATGCGCAAGGTGGGCTTCAATCCGCTGGGCGGCTGTCTGCCCCTCCTGATTCAATTTCCAATCCTGATCGGTCTCTATAATGCCATCCTGCGCACGCTGGCCGTCACGCCAATCAGCCTGCTGGAACTGGGCAAACATATCTACGGTTTTCTGCCCAACCTGTCGTCGCTGGTGCCGGTGAACAGCACGTTCCTGGGCGTGCTTGATCTGGGCCAGCCCGATAAGCTCTTCATCATTCCGATCCTGGTTATCGCGACGACCTATTTCTCGACGAAACTGACGACGCCGCCCAGCACCGACGCGACCTCCAAGCAGACTAATCAGATGATGTCGATGATGATGCCGGTCATGTTCGGCTTCTTCATGTTATCCGCGCCGGCTGGTCTGGGTGTGTACTGGATTGTGTCTAACCTGATCGGCATCGGCCAGTATTACCTGATGAAGCCGCGGCTGGACCTGGCGAAGGCTGAGCATGCCGCCGCGGCTGCCGGGAACGCCCTGCCCACGTCCGTGTCAACCCCGGCCAAGCCGAAGGCCAAGTTGCCTCCGCCGCGATCCAAGGTCAAGCCATCCTCTTCTGCCAGGGTTGCCAAGCCGGGATCAGATAACAAGTAATTCCTGTCTCCTGCGGATGCGGGTTTCGTTGCACGCGCCGCGGAGATCTTAAAGAGGTCGAAATGTCCGCGATCGAAATCACTGCACATGATATCGAAACAGCCATCAAGATTGGCCTGGCGCAGTTGAACCTGCTGCGCGCAGAAACAAAGATCGAAGTGTTGGATGAGGGCAGTAAGGGTGTTCTGGGCATCGGCGTCAAGCCGGCGCGCGTGCGCCTGACGCCCTTTGCCGAGGCTGAATCGAAGGCGCCTGCAACCGCTGCGCAAATTGATGCGGCAGCGGAACCGGAGGCCGATGCGAACGAGTCGACGGCTGCCGTCGCGGAAGGGCCAGTCGATATCGCCGCGGAAGATGAGAGCGAGGCGGCGCCGCAGGGTGAAGCGGAATACGCGGGCACAAAGCCCGGCCTTTCGGATGAGTCTGTGCAATTGGCCGCCACGCTTGCTCAAGGCGTGGTGGACCGTATGGACCTCGCCGTTACCTGCGCCAGCCGACTCGTGCAACCACAGGGCGAGAATGAAAGCTTCTCGGTGTGGGTAGACATCCAGGGACGCGATGCCAGCCGCCTGCTGGCGCACCAGTGCGAGGCGCTGGACGCGCTGCAACTGGTGGTCCAGTCCATGTGGTCGCACCAGACCAAGAGCAACCTGCGCGTGACGCTGGATGCCGATCGCTACAAGGAGCGGCGCGAGCAGCGCATCCAGCAGATGGCGCAGCGCCTGGCTGAGCGCGTGGTCAGTTCGGGCCGTGCGATCACGCTTGAACCCATGCCGGCAAGCGAGCGCCGCCTGGTGCATATCGCGCTGCGCGATCACCCGCAGGTGACGACCGAGAGCCATGGCGAAGGCAGCGACCGCCGCATCACCATCAAGCTGAAGTGACTGGGATGAATGAGTGACCTGCGCCCCGCGAGGCGACAGACTGGATGGCAAACAACAACATCCTCATGGAGATCGTCGGGAACACGGCGATCCTATGAGGGACGGTAGAATGTGGGGCGCGAGCGACGCTCTGCCGGTGGAGAAATGAATGACGGCATTCAGTGGTTTGACTTTAACACACTGGAAGCCAAGAGGCGAGTCGGCTGCACCCGGGGTTGGCCCGCTTATTCGGATTGGGAAGACGCGCACTTAAAAACTTATCGAAATGCGCGATAACGCTACAGCACGCCGACCATCCTTCGACAGACTCAGGACAGGCTGCCCAAACCGACACGCGAAATGAAGCCAATGTCCAACTGCGCCAGATTGCATTAGCAGCCGCGCTGCGGGTATCGAAGACTCCTACACGGGCAAGACTCGCCGGAATAACCAGAGCCTTCGCTGAGGCGGCGTGGAGCAACGTCGGCTGCAAGCGGTTGTTAGCCCGCGTGATTTGCTCCGTAAAGAATCAAGGACTCTACTTCTTGCCCTTCCCTGTAAAGAAATCCTGAGACTTTGCTCAGTTCACCCGCGTAATACTCACTCCTGGATCGGACACCAATTTGCTGACGACTATAGGATTTATCAGTCATAGCACTTGGCACGTCCGACCCTGCCCTGAATTAGCGGCTAACCCTGGCACATCAGCCGCGCCGCGAAGCGTAGCGGCTGCGAGCGCGTGTTAGGCGGGCGCCTTCGATTTCGATAAAGCCAACACGGCGCGTTCCGCCGCTTGGGGCAATGCAATCGGAATGAAGTAGTTCCCTGGATACAGATAATCTTCCCCGGATTCGTCAATCACTCGGAGGTAATCCTCATTAGCGGCAGATTCATCTGGGAGGACTTGGTAAATTTTTCCCAGCTCCAGGTCTTCGCAGCCTTCATTCTGAATGCAAATGACAAATCGGATTTCCTTCTTACGTTGTTTCATAGCGTCTCAGTCCAGATACCGTTTGATTTTGAATTTTTTCTTGCCGACGCCATGTGCTTCATACCAGTGAATTTCGGCTCGACAAATTCTGCCACTGGCTAGGCGTACTGTAGAGATTCCTTTTAGCTTACGCCAGCGTCCCTGACCATACTGTTTCCGCAAGCGCACGATGCCTCGAATGGCATTGCCCACAGCAATGGTTTCGACGTTGGTGATTTCCCCAATGATTTCAAAATACATCCTTGATTGCTCACAGATGGAGGATGGATGAGACAACGCGTCCGCCCAACTTGATTAATGGGGCTGAAACGCTATTCACCCCGCACGATTGAATCATACACCAACCGGGTCTTGCGCTTTATCCTCTATCACGACAAGCGGCATCCCAGAAGGACAAATGCCTCCCCACGATTCTAGCCCGCTAGGAAGTGCAGAGTATCCTCGCGGCAATGCCCGATGCTAAATGGGGTCTGTACAAACTCCGCCCTGCACAGTACAATGCCCGCGTATAACAAACACGTAAAGCGCAGCGCTAAACAACTGGTCATGCAGGTAGGTCTTGTTCCATAACTGAAAAACCCCAACCCATTGACTACCTGGCAATCGGCCACGTCACGGACGACTTGTGGCCTGAAGGACCGACGGCCGGCGGCACCGTTACCTATTCCTCCCGCGCGGCGCGCGCATTCGTGCCCGGGGTCAAGGTATTGACGGCGGCGGATGCCGATTTTGACACGCGCTCCGCATTCCCCGATATCAGCGTGTGCCGGGTAGACGCGCCTGCCACGACGCAATTTCGCAATATCTACACGCCGGCGGGCCGCGTTCAGATGGTTTCGCCGTGCCCGGTCACGCTGCAACCGGCGAATCTGACCAGCGATATGCGCCGCAGCCGTATCGCGCACCTTGCTCCGGTGTGCAATGAAGTCAGTGCGGCCATTGTCGACGCCGTCGATCGCGAGACATTCGTCGGCATAACGCCGCAGGGCTGGATGCGCCGCTGGGATCAGGCAGGGCGCGTGACATCGCGCGCGGATAACTGGGTTGATGCCGGCGCGGTGCTGGCGCGCGCCAATGCCGTCGTGATCAGCATCGACGATGTGGCCGGCGATTGGGACGTGGCGCGCAGGTGGGCCGCCCAGACGCCGCTGCTGGTGGTGACGCAGGGCGCCCTGGGCTGCACCGCATTCAGCGACCACTCGCCAATCCACGTGCCTGCGCCGACGGTGCAGGAAGTTGAACCGACCGGCGCGGGTGATATATTCGCCACGGTGCTTTTCATCGCTTTGCAGCGCGGCGATGCATTATGGGCTGCCTGCGAGCACGCCAACTGCATCGCGGCGCAGTCCGTGACGCGCCCGCGCCTGGCCGGAGTTCCCACCGAACACGATATCACGTTGTGTAATCAGATGTCGTTGCAGTAGAATCAACGCCGTACACTGCGTTCGTTGCGCAACCCGATATCGAGACACGATCATAATGACCTTTATCTACGCGATTGCCAATCAGAAAGGCGGCGTTGGAAAGACCACTACCGCCGTTAATCTGACTGCCTACCTCGCAGCGCTGGGCAAACGCGTACTGCTGGTGGATATGGACGCGCAGGCTAATGCCAGCAGCAGCATGGGGATCGACAGATCCACGCTGGCGCTGTCCAGTTACGACGTGCTGCTGGGCAACGTGACGGCCGCCAAAGCCACGTTGATGAACGAAAAGCACAACCTGTTCATCATCCCCAGCTTGCCGGGTCTGGCGGCTGCCGAGATCGAGCTGGTGGGCGAGCTGGCTCGCGAGTATCGCCTGCGCCAGGCGCTGGCGACCGAAGTCGAGAAGTACGACTACATTCTGATCGATTGCCCGCCTTCGCTGGGCCTGCTGACGGTAAACGCCCTGACCGCGGCCACCGCGGGCGTATTGATTCCCGTGCAGTGCGAATATCTTGCGCTCGAAGGGCTGACGCAACTCACCCGCACGGTGCAACTCGTGAAGCAGCGCCTGAATCCGCAATTGAACGTCAGCGGCCTGATTCTGACGATGTATGATTCGCGCACGGCGCTGTCTCAGCAGGTTGCCGCCGAGGTGATGAAGTTCTTCGGCAGCCAGGTATTCAGTACGCGCGTGCCGCGCAATGTGCGCCTGAGCGAGGCGCCCAGCTACGGTCAACCGATCCTGACGTATGCGCCATCCTCTCCCGGCGCCGCCGCTTATAAGGCGCTGGCTGCGGAACTGGTGGCGCGAAGCGAGGGAGCACCTCTAAATGCCTAAACCTATTGGACTCGGACGCGGACTTGCATCGCTCATTCCCGGCGCCGACGATGTCGGCGGCAATGCGCCGCCTGCGAACGGTCTGCTTGAAATTGCGGTCAATGAAATCCGGGCGAATCCGCTCCAGCCGCGTCTTTCGCGCGGCGTGGAGGCGATGAAGCTGGATGAACTGACCCAGAGCGTTCGCGAGCACGGGATACTGGAGCCGCTCATCGTGACGCGCACGACGGGACAGGGCGCGCCGTTCACGCTGATCGCGGGCGAACGGCGCTGGCGCGCGGCGCAACTCGCCGGCCTGACCCATGTGCCTGCCCTGATCAAAGAGGTCGCCCCGCAGCAGATGCTCGAGCTGGCGCTGATCGAAAATATCCAGCGCAGCGACCTGAACCCGCTCGAAGAAGCCGCCGCCTATCAGCAATTGATCAACGACTTCGGCTTGACCCAGGATCAGGTGGCCGAGCGCGTGGGCAAGAGCCGCGTCACCGTTACCAACGCAGTGCGCCTGTTGAAGTTGCCGGGGCAGATCCAAACCGCCCTCATGCAGGGACAGATCAGCGAGGGCCATGCGCGCGCCCTGCTGGGCCTCGGTTCGGCGGTGGATCAACTGGCGGCGCTCGACCACGTCGTCAAGAACAGGTTGAACGTGCGCCAGACCGAGGAGGTCGTTCGGCGCATGCTGGAGACGCCGCCGGCGCCCCGGCACGAAAGCCCGGTCGCGAAACGCTGGGAGGGGGCGGAAGAATATGAGTCCAAACTGCGCACCACGCTCGGAACCAAGGTATCGCTGCAGCGCAGCCGCAAGGGCGGGCGCATCGTGATCGAGTTTTACTCCGACGAGGAGTTCTCGTCGATCTACGAGAAGATCATCGGCGAGACAGATAGAGATTAGAGATTGGAGATTGGAGATTATTGTGAGTACCCAATCTCTAATCTCTAATTCTCAATAGTCACGACATCGTGTGCGGTTTTTCGTCACTTTTCTAACCGGGCAAGTAGTCACGACATCGTGTGCGATTTTGAACAAAAATGGGTAACAGATCATGGATGGGTTCCTCGATTTGAAAG